>LSSJ01000037.1 GCA_001595785.1 Euryarchaeota archaeon SM23-78 | reverse complement strand
ACAAGAGATTGTTGACAAAGCCACTGACCCTTGGGGTATCAAAGTTGATAATGTGGATTTAAAAGATATAACTCTTCCAGCTGATATGAAGAGAGTGATTGGTAAGCAGGCAGAGGCTGAGAGAGAGAAGAGAGCAGTTATTATCAAGGCAGAGGGAGAAGTTATTGCTGCTAATAACATGGCCAAGGCTGCCACTACCCTATCAAGAGCAGATGGTGCCCTTCACCTGAGAACTCTTCAAACCCTTAATGACTTAAGCAGTGACCAGAGCAACACAATCATATTTGCAATACCAGTGGAAGTATTAAGAGCAGTTGAGAGCATGGGTAAGAGAAAGCTAAGGGTTTAAGATTTTTTTCTTTATTTTTTCCATATTTTTAATGCATCTTCTTCCACAAAATGCAGCTTAGAAGGAACTATTAATGAGTGCATTGGCTCTCCAAAGTCAGTTTTTAGAAGTTTTTCAGCAGTATCATAAACTATCTTTGGTTTTTCACTGCCCAGCCTTGCAACTCCTATGCATTTGGTCTGTTTTGTGAACACTTTTTCTTTTCTCTTATCCTCAACTCTGAGAAGATACTCTATTGCTTGTTTTATTGTCATAAATCTATTATTTTCTGCATCAATGTCAAGCAAGAGCAGGGTGTGCAATTTACTGGCTTTGTTATGCTTAATAACATCATAAGGAGTCTCAACATTCTTGTTATGAAAAGGTATAGAAGTTGTTTTGCCATACTTGTATAATTCTAAGCCAACAATACCAACAGCATTAAGGATTGAGGCATTATTAATAATAACAACATCAATGTTTTCTTTTTTTGCTCTTAAATACAAGTCTAAATGAGTGGTCGCCCCAAACACGTCTCCAATCACTAAGAGGGCGACATTTGAATCTTTTGCAGGCTCCAGTATCTTATTAGCATTCTTCTCAACCAATTCCCTGTTCGCAAGGATAATCTTCTTGCCATAATACTCTTGTAGCTTCTTGAAATCAACCCCTAGTCTAGATGTATAGCTCTCAAGAAAGACCTTTTCGCACTGCATAACAGCTTCTAGTCCTTTAACTGTTATATCCTTCTCATCCCAAAGTCCTATTCCTATAAGGTAAAGAGTCATGAAAAAGCAGAATTTAAGGGTTTTTTTAAAGTTAATGCTTAGAACTTAGTGTTTATAAGTTTTAGTAATAAATATCCTGTTCCCATGAGTAAGGGGTTTTCCTTTATAAAAAAGATTATATGGCTTGAGCTCAAATGAATCTCTTGCCTCATTAAACACTTTATTAATCTTTTCCTCAAACTCACTCTCAGGCATTATATCAGGATAATAAAAAGCAACAGATTTACCTATTAACCAAGCATACAAAGCTCCTTTTAAAAAATCATTCAAGTGAAGATGTGGATTAAAACCCCTTTCTTGTAAACACGGCACTTCAACAGTTTTCTTATCTGATGAAAGCATACCAATGTATACTACTGTCATCTCAATAGCTTTTCTGAAATCCTTTGACAATCTATAATACTTTTTAGATGTTATCTCTTCTAGGTTTCTATGCTCTGGTAATAGTTTTAGTCCTTTCATAAAGAATTAGGAATTTAATAGTGTTTATAAAATCTATTTTTTCTGCTCTAATCTCTGCAGTATCAATAAGTCTTCTGTTGTTAACTTCATGCCTTTCTTCATCTTTTCATCTATCTCTTTCTTTCTCTCATCCAGGCTTTTCTTCTCATACTCTTTTATACTCTCCTCAAACTCTATCTTGTTATCCTCAAGCTTTTTCTTTATGCTTCTCAGCTCTTCAAGCTTCTTTTTTAGCTCTTGGTTAACATTATTGAAATTATTCTTGTACTCCTCGAATTTCTCTCTTATATTTTTTTCTTCTTTTCTGAACTCATCAATGCTTTTGTACTCTTCTACCAAGGCTTCGTGGTAGCTCTGACTCTGAGAAGCTTCGTCTTGTATTTCTTTGTGTAAAGTATTAGCTCTTCTCTTTAAATCATCAATCTCTCTTGATTTCTGCTTTACCTCTTTGTCCTTTTCAACAAGCACCTTTACCTCTGCGTACTTATTTTTCAAATCCTTTATCTGCTTCATGAAGACCTGCTCTTTTTCAAAGCTCATAGGCTCTGTTTGTATCTTGAACTCTATTGCCTCTATCCTCTTAACAAGCTCAGAAGGATCCCTCTTAATATTCATCTTCTTCTTAAGCTCAACATACTCTTGTTTCAGCTTCTTAATAGTAGATACTTCTTTGGTTATCTGAGCATTAAGAATATCTCTTTGCTTTTTCTTCTCCTTTACTCCCTTGGTAAGGGAATCTCTTTTCCTTTTAGAACCAGATAACTCTCTAATCCTGTTTTTTATATCTCTACCAAGACCCTCTCTTTTTTTGTATAGATTTTCCTTATCATTATTAATCTTATTAAGCTTTTTTCTAAGCTCAAGTACTTCTTTCTCGGTTTTTCTTAAATCATCTAAAAGCTTTTTTACTTCTTCCTCGTCTAGCATTGTACCTTTTCACAATCCTGTTTTTAAGTGTTCGGAAAAACACAACAAAATTCCTTTTGGAATTTTGAGTGTCAAAAAAACAAGTTTTTGACATTTTCAAATTAAAAATATTGTTTATCCGAACAATGCGCCCAGTCCTGCAGCTGCTTCCTCTACAGAAGGCTTCTCTTCTTTAGGCTTCTCTTCCTTCTTAGCCTCTGCTGGAGCTGCTGGAGCAACCACTGCTGCTGTTTTAATAGCTTCTTCTATATTAACACCTTCAAGAGCAGCTACCAAAGCCCTGATACGAGCATCATCTGGTTTTAAACCAGCTGCTTCCAAGACTTTTTTAACTGAGCCTTCATCAACTTTCTTGCCTGCTTTGTGTAAAAGCATGGCAGCATATACATATTCCATTTTAATTTTCCTCCTTATCTTGATTATTAATCAAGCATTAGCTTTTCCCCTCGCGAACAAAATGAGCGAGCAAATAATTATTTTTTCTTTTTTTCCTTTTTAGGTTTTTCTTTCTTTGCTTTTTTCTTAGGCTTTTCTTTCTTTGCTTCTTTCTTTTCTTTTTTCTCTGCTGGTTTCTGCGGCTCTGCCGCAGGCTCAGAAGCTTTTTTTGCTTCTGTTGTCTCTTCTTTCTTTGCTTCTTCCTTAGGCTTTTCTTCCTTCTTCTCTTCTTTAGGAGCTTCAGGAACCTTTAACTCTGTTGAAGGTTCAGAAGGACTCTGTTTTTCTGTTACTTTTGCCTTTAAAGCACTGGCTGTTGCCTCTGCTTTAGCCAGTACTTCACCAACATTATCACCGGTCATAACCTTTGCTTCTTTAACAACAGCTTTGGCCTCATTATGAGCCTTGCTTAATAATAATTTAATCGTATCTTTTACAGGATAAACAATAAACATTGCAAGGTTAAAGCATTCACTAGCAACAGTTCTCATATTATTAATGAGTGCTTCTTCATCAACATCAAGCACATCCTTGGTTAGTATCTCTCCTTTCTCATAAACAGCAACTATGTTCAAGCCTATCTTCATAGGCTCAATACCTAATCTTGTTAAAAGAGCTGCTAGTTTCTCATTAACCTCTTCTCCTTCTTTAGCAACAATAGCATCACTCTTAATAACCACTTTACCTGACTCAATACCAGCTTTTATTCTAAAGCTGCCTAATTCTCCTATTATTGGTCCTGGGCTAAAGCTGGTAGGGCCTGCTTGCACAATTATATCATTAGGAGCTTTTTGTCCTGGTTTTATAGGAGCAGTTGACTTATTCTTTTTTATTAATTTGAAAAGAGCAAAAGGGTTCTGGTCTGTGAATAATAAGGCAGGCATGCCCTTAACATACTTTTCTAACTCCTTGATGTTATGCTTCTTGCTCTGTTCTAAAGCAAGCATTATGAATCTCTTCTTAGTCATTAATAAAACAACTTTTCCTCTTAATTGAGCTCTCATAACACCTAATTGCTTTGCAGGCAGGTTCTCCATGTTAACCATGGCAATGATATTATTCTTATCAATTAAGTTAACTAAGGTTTGAACTAGTTTTTTCTTATGCTCAGGAACACCTGCTCTGCCTTTGCTCTTAGGAACAGGCTTTTGCTCTTTTTCTCCTTCCTCAAACACTTTTATTTCAACCATTTTTACTTGTCTATCTTTACAGGCTTGCTCATGGTTAGTTTAAGATAAACATCCTTTACATTATGCTTTTCATTAGGTAAGTGATGAATTAATTGATCATAAATAAATAAGATATTATCAGCAACCTCTTCAGGCTTTTGTTCTTGAGTACCTACTCTTAACATGATTAAAGGAGTTTTCTTAGCAGAAATCTTAATAGTTTTTTGGAGCTTATCATACAAAGCCTTAAGATTAGCTCCTTTAGGAGGCACAACACATCCAGCCTTAGGATTAGGCATTTTACCCCTAACACCCAAGTATCTTCCAAAGACCTGAGCAACCTTGGTCATGATATTAGCTTGAGCAACAAAAAAGTCATATTGCTTAGCAAGCTTCTTAGCCTTTTTCTTATCATACCTAGCAAAATCAGAATCCATAATAATACTATCAAAAACCTTTTCAGCCTCTGATTTAAGCTCAGCACCCACAAAAGCACACACCTTAACCTTCTTACCAGTAGAATAATGAAGAGTGCTAAAGAAATCAACTTGGTGCTCAACCTTCTTAAAATCCAAATCCTTCAAAGCAACAATCAAGTCAACAGACTGATTAAACTTCCTCTTCTTCTCATCCTTCTTCAAAGATTCTAAAGTTTTTAAAACATTATCTTTGTTCATTTTCAAAATAAAACCCTACTATACAAGATAGTCAAGATGAAGCAAAGTTCATCCGGGTGTGATTACTAATACCTCAACAGGAGAAAAGAGGGGTTTATAAAGGTTGTGGATTGGTGTATTGTCTAGTTTACGGTGTACGAATCACAATCATTAAAAATAGTAACACCTTTCTTTTAGAATATGGGAGATTGAATCATCAAAACTCCCTGTGGTGTACGGTGCATAACTGCCTGTCAAGCAGGAGGAGTGGGTTCAACTCCCACTTTTTATATTAAAAGCACTGGACATTCTTGCGTAGGCTCTTTAAAGGATAATTAGTTTCTAAAATTATACACAGAATCCGAAATAAGCAAAGATAGGGTTTTCGAGGTGAAAATCCTTGATTTGAGAAAAAGGAAAGGTATAAAACAGAAATCGTTTTCCCTATATGTAGATAAGGGAGTTAGCGACGATAATTACATCAGTGCTGATGATTTAAAAGCTAGGTTAGAGGCTCTAATCAAAAATAATTTAAACAAAAAAATCGATTAATAGGGTATGGAAGCTTCTAATCGTCTATATAAAGCAAAAGCATTTATAAATAAACCCATCTTTACCCGCACGATAAAGATGGTTGAAAACATTAAAAGAGACATTCCTGGCTTAGGATATGTAAATGAGATTATCCACTGGAAGGAATGGAAAAAAAGATTTGGATATAACAAAAAGAAAAGAGCCGATTATCTTGTAACTTATAATAAAAAGTTTGGGTTGGGAAATGTTACTCTTATTGAATCTTCAGTTAAAAGTCTTCAAAGGAAGTTATGTCAAATAAGAGAGTCACATGATTTTTTCAGAAATGTAAAACCACCAGATACTTTGTTAATTGTTTTAGATTCCTTGAGTTCAAGAGATGATAGAAAATTCAAACTTAAGTCATATAAAAATAACAAATACTTACACTTCATTCATAGAAGAAGCGGTAGGCGTGGAAAAATAAAAAAAGAGAATGAGAAATCAAAAGGCAAGGACATATTTTTATTATATCGTTCAGATTTTGGGAATTTGGTAAAATGAGTTTGCATATATATTTAATCCATAATTATGAAAATAGGCGTGGTTTAAATCAGTATAGTTTAAACTTTCTTTTTGGTTTTCTTTCGGCATTTAACAATGAAATAAAACCTTTACAAATTAAGTTTATTGATGAATTGGAAGAAGACATTATCCTATCTAATGAGAAAGTTAAAAAATTAAATGATGTAAAAGATTATTTAAAAAGATTAAGAAAAAAGAATTTGAGTTCAGTAAATGTAAAAATTGATTTAAATTTATTTAATATGATGGGAGTAATAATCCTTCATA
>LSSJ01000036.1 GCA_001595785.1 Euryarchaeota archaeon SM23-78 | reverse complement strand
CTAGGGTTGGATTTTAAAGATGATACTGGTAAGTTTGTTCTACCTTATTATGATGTTTCTTATTTGGTAACAGAGGATTATATAGATTATGTTGATATGTATGAACCTTGTATGAAGAATAAGACTAATATTAGTGATGAGACTGGCGAGGAAGTAATAGTTGAGTATGAGGCTCAATGTTATGTTGGTGAGGAAGAGATTCAGAGAACTAGGAGTTACTATGTTTCTGATTATGAACCTAGTGTGTCGCTAAGTAGTATAAGAGATTCTTATAATGATGTTGGTGTTGGAGATACGTTTTTTGTTAAGATTAGTGGCAAGCTTAAGAGGGGTGAAGCTTTGGATAATATTCTTGTTTTAAATGATTTTGTTTATGATGAGTTTGCTTGGTGGAATGCTAGTTTTTTGTATAGGCAAAATATTACTGGTAGGACTTTTAGTGATTTGGCTGTGAGTATTAATGGTACTCGTGGTTTTGGTAGTAATGTTATTTGGTATAATCCTGGTCAGATAAGTGGGGTTCCTTCTTTGTATTATAATGATACAAGTGTTTATGTTGTGGCTAATGATACTCCTGATGTTTTTGAGGCTAATTATGAGACTGAGGGTGGGGGTCGTAATCATAGTCCTACAAGTGTTTATTCTTCTGATGCTTTGGTTGTTTGGCATTTCGGTATTAATGGGTATGCTGAGGATAGTACCAGTAATGGTTTTAATGGTACCCTTGATACTGTTGATTGGGAGAGTGATTGTCTTTTTAGTGGTTGTTATGAGTGGAATCATACTGGGGCTGTTAAAGGCAGTAATATTAGGGTGATGGAGAGTTTTTTTAATAATGATGTTACTAGTGTTAGTTTTTGGTTTAAGCCTGATTTTTCTTATACTGCTGATAGTTATTATACTTTTTATGATACTTGGAACACTGATGATGATGAATTCCTTTTTTGGAAACAGAATAATGCGAATAATAATGAACTAGAATTTAATCATAAGGAAGGGGGCGCTAATATAGAAGTTGCATTTTATAATACATCAAATCAGCCAGGCTGGTGGAATGTCTCTGGTTGGACGCACATAGTGACTGTTTGGGATGATCCGAACAACAGAGCAATATTATATGTTAATGGTAATTTAGATGGAAATAAAAGTTTTAACATCACTAAATCAGGTATAGAAAAATTCTATCTTGGCTGTAACGTAAATGAGAAATGGACATTCGGTGGCAAAATTGATGATTTAAGGATTTATGATAGAGAGCTTACTCCTGCTGAGATTTATGAGCTTTATAATAATAGCAAGAACCTTAATAATTTGTTTGGTGCAGTGGAGACTCCTCCTGAGCCTGTTGCTAATGAGTCTAGTGGTAGGGCTGCTATTATTGCTGGTGTTGATGCTTCTGAAATTAGTGGTTCTTATACTGCTTATACTGACAAACAGTTGTATATACGTCTTGCTAATGGTAGCCAGTACAAGGGAACTTTTGATAAGTACATTGCTTATAGTAGTGGAGGTACTTATAAGCGTTGGGGTTTCAACTATGATGAGCATAATGATAGTGGTTTCCCAACCTTCTTTAACATAACACCAGTATTTTACTTTTGGCAAAATTATAATATGACTTATAATCAGATTAAATGGAACGTAAGCGGCTATATTAATAATACATACCCTTAAATAGGGAGGATGTTGAATTTGAATAAAAACAGTCAAGCTAATATGAAGATAGCACTGATTGGTTTAGTTTTGTTATTATTAGTTGTACTTGTAATAAAGCTGGTTTTAGGAGGATATAATGGTTGTGAGGAAGTAGTCTATGTTGACAATTATACTATGGAAGGTAATTCTAACGATGGTGTTACTTGGGTTGGTTGGCAGCTTGATATGAAGATTGATTATTGTATTACTCCTCCTCTTATTATTGATGGTGAGTGTTATAGGTATAGGGGTTATCCTTTTAATTATGAGAAGTGTTATTTTAAAACTTCTTCTTTGGAGGATTTGTGTGATGCTGATGATGGTCTTATTTCTTGTTCAGAGGATACTGATTGTGAGACTGGTTTGACTGCTGGTGAGCAGCATTCGGGTGTTATTGATACGTCTTCTGCTACTGCTTATACTGGTGATAGTACTCATAGTAGTTATTTGATAAGTTGTGGAACACAAAACTTTGGGGATTATGTGACTGAGAATGATCCTAATCTTTATGTTATTAATAAGAAGAGGTTTCATTGTGTGAATAGCTCTCATTATACTTATCAGGGATGGTATGGTAGCGGATGGATTAATTATGGTGGAGGAGCATGTAGTGAAACATGTGATGATAGTAGTGCTCAGAATTATACTAATCCTGATGATACTATTAATAATCCTTGTGTTGGTAATGAAACAGATTTAGCTATTGTCAATATAATTCCTATACAAGTCGTATCTGGTGTTGATATGGTTAAAGACAAAAGTGGTTATGTTGTTGTAAATGTTAGTAATACTGGTAACAACAAAGCCACTGTAAATGTCAGTGCTTGGTTTGAAGGAATAAAACTAAATATTTCTAAAGATGTTTTCACTTTTTTGAATATTAATCCCAAATCATTATCTGCCAATTCCTCAACATTATTCATATTTGATTTCACTCCTCATTTAAATGGAACCAACAAAATAATAAATTCAAGTATAAAAATAATAAATTGAAGAAATAACTATAATAAAATATATTTAATTAGAAAAGGTAAAAATGTGATTGATAAAGAAAAAAAGATAAAAAGTGTAAAACAAAAGTTGTTAAAAACCATTTTTGGAGGTTTTATTTATACTTTTATTGTTTTTATAGTTGTATGTCTACCTATCTATAATGAAGCTAGAATTCTTTCAGTTTGGACATGGATTATAATATCGTTTATTATAACATTTCCGTTTTATTTTATAAGGCTAATCACACTATCAAAAAAACCAGTTCTTTGTTTTATAATTAATTTTATAACAGGGATTCCTCTAATTCCATACCTGGCATTTCTAATTACAAAAAAATTACCTTTTGAGCCTTTTAGTGGCTGGACTGGACTTTTCTTTGAATCCATATTTCAAGTAATTTTTAAAATATGGATAGTTTCATTAGTCATAACTCTAATATTTTTTATATATGATAGAAAAATTTTAAATAAAATTATTAAGAAAAAAAATAATATTATGTTTTTAATAGGTATACTTTTTTTGTATTCTTTCATTTTTTTCAATTCAATACCTCCTACTTTAGGGGTTACTGATATTAATTCATCTAATGATCATTATTCAAAACAAATAAATATTACGAGTGTAAGAGACTTAAAAATTAGTTATGTGAATGTTAACGCAGGGATAATTTCAGGATTTGTTCAACAAAGTAATAGTTTCATAAAAGAAATTTATCCCCTTAAAGATAGTAATCTAAACAGCACCAAAATATTAAATTTTCCCACATCTAAAATACCCCCATCGCCTTCTCCTAATTCGGAAATAGTAGATTTTTATAACGATGTATTTTCTTTTGCAGCATTTAATGATGAAATTACGCCTGATAGAGTAATTGGTATTGTGGAACCTGGTTGGCTTGAAGATACTTTTCCTATTCTACAAGGCACGAGTGGTTTTGCAATTCCAAACACTTTAACAGCTGTTCTTGAAAATCATAATCGGAAAACAACTATTGCCCATGAATTAGGTCATCTTTTTTTATTATGTGATGAATATTCAGAAGCAAATTGGATTGAAGGTAATGTGTGGTTTCAAGGATCTTATAATTTCTCATGTCCTAATGCAAATATAAACGATTATTTTAACACTAGTTGTTTAACTACTCCACAGAGCGGCTGTCCTTCACCTAATGGAAATCCCATGAACCCTTATTCCCCTCTATACAACTTTATGGGGAATAATCATAATACAATACGTTCTTGGATAAGTAAAGAGAGTTATGAGCATTTATTAGACTCTTTCGATATTTCTCAAACAAACTATTTGCCTAATTTAGAAATGAGAAATTTATCAGGAAAAATAGTCTCAATAATAGGAAGTGGTGTTTTAAAACAAAATGGTTCTGCTAAATTTCATAATGTTTATGTATATTCTACTTATTTATTTGATCGATTTGGACCGAAAGTTGGTGATTATGTAATTGAAACATTAGATAATTTAGGACAAACTTTATATAATAAAACTTTTGAACCAATTTTTAAATTATTTGGGGATGATGGTGAAGTAATTAATTTATCGGAGGTTCCTTTTCAATTTATTATTCCATATAATGAAAATATATCTAAAATTGTTCTTAAACAAAATGATACAATAATTTTAGAATTAAATGTTTCATCTAATACTCCTAATGTTTCTCTTTCTTCTCCTAATGGTGGAGAGATTTTCACTACTCCTTTTAACGTTTCTTGGAATGCTTCAGATAATGATAATGATACTTTAATTTATGCTATATTATTTAGTGATAATAATGGAAGCACTTGGTCGACTATTGATTTTGATTTAAATGAAACCTTTTATGAGATAAATAATGCTAATTTTTCATTTGGCACGCAATATAAAATTAAGATATTAGCTAGTGATGGATTTAATACTGGTAGTGTTGAGAGTGATAGTAATTTTACTATTGTTCCTCCTCCTAGTGTTAGTGTTGAGAGTATCGAGGAGGTTTATTCTCTTGGAGGTTTAAAGGTTTTTGAGGTTCTAATTGAGAATAATGGTGGGCAGACTCTCAATATATTACTAATGATTATAATGTTTCTCTTGAGGCTAATGAGAATATTACCTTGTTGATTGAATATAATTATTCTTCTGGTGGTTGGATGAATGTTTCTTTGTTTGCTTGGGATGATAATAAGAGTGTTAATGATACGTTGATAGAGCAGTTCTTTGTTGGTGATCTTAGAGTTGGAGGTTTCAAAGAGTTGTATGGTAATGTTACTCTTAGGGTTTTTGAGTTCTTGATTAGTAATCAGGGTAACACTACTCTTACTAATGTTGGTTGGACTGTTAATACTAGTGACGGAGTTGTTTTTTCTTCTGATGAAACTATTAATCTATCTCCTTTTGAAGTTGCTTATGTCTTGTTTGAGCATAATTTCAGTGATACAGGAAGTTATAACCTTACTGTTAATGTGAGTGATGATTTTAGTGCTTATAATAGATCTCTTGACTTGTTTATTCCTGATATTGTTATTAATGACTTTAGGATTATTAATCAGTCTGATAACATTGTCAATTTTGGTTTTGGCTTGGAGAACATGTTAAATAAGATTATGAACGCCTCTTATACTCTTAATTCAGGAGTACAAAACCTTACTAACGCTTCTATTATAATAAATCCTGGTGAGAACATCAACTTCACTGTAGAAGCCAATTATACTAGTTATGGTGATTTCACTGCTATTCTTAATGCTAGTGATAATCATGGTCATAGCACCTCTGATTCTGTGAGTGTTAGTGTTAATGAATTATTAATATCTGGCTTGCAGAAGCTCTCAAGCACTGATACTTTGGCTTCTATCTTGTTTGAGCATAACTTCAGTAGCACAGGAAATTATGAAGTATCTGCAAGAGCCAACACCTCAAATGCTAATTATTCTGAAAGTCTTAATGTAAGCCTAAATTAGAGGAAAGTAATTATTTTTATGTTAATTCTAGTTCATGCGAGTCCGGCACAGAGTGAGCAAATGCGAACGACTTTTTGAACGCACCCCTTTAATCATAATCTTTAAATAACTCCTCTCCCAATAATTCTTTTATGGTGTTTTTTGATTTCAGCTTGCCACTTTTAGCTTACAGATTCTTCCAGTTAATCAGAGGACCAATTGATAATCCTAGCATGATATGGATTGCTCTGCCTTTATTAATCACTCTTATTGTTATAGAGCTGTATTTTAAGAAGTACAAAGATGAAAAACTAGGTTGGAACACTGCTCTCACAAATACCTTGGTGCTGGTGTTTGTTTCTCTGAACCTATTCCAGTACATCTTCATATATCATGGTGGAAGATTCTCCAGGGTTGTGATTTCAACAGGTTTTTACATTTCTTTGTTTGTATTTGTACTTGGGGGTCTCCTGTTTTTCACAGACTTCTTTCACAAACTTCCCCAGAAAATTGCTTTTTTAGTGTCAGCGCACCTGCCAGTTAACATAACAGCTTACACTGCTGTAGTCCTGGTTTACAACCAGATTCCTCTTGAGATAACAACCATACTTGCTTGGGTATTACTAATAATTATTATTGGACTAATCTTCTTTATTATTAGAAGAATTGAGCCTAAGGGCATGAAGAAAAGGCTTAAAATAATAGAACAACAAGCGCATATCCAAAAAAGCAGCCAGCAGAAATGAATGGCATGGCTGGATAAAATTTATCTTTTTTTGCTAAAATGAATAAGAGTGCAAGAGCTATGGTTGTTGTAAGGGTTATGATTAAGCTTTGGTAAAGCGCAAATGTTTTTGAAAAGCCTTGGAGCACAAAGCTTTCCATTACAACGCCTGTGAATATTAATGGAAAAGCAATGTCTCCTCCTCCTAGAATAGCATTTTTTCTCTGGACTTTTTTTATGGTTCTACTCATCTTTTTTAGGCTCTTAGAAGGCTCTGCTATTTTCCTAGCTTCAGAACCAATACTTTGTGTCTTAGGAGTGTAGGGTATGAACAAACCTGCAAACACCTTACTCTTGGTCTGGAACTTAGCCATCTTAACCATGTGCTTGCTTTTGAAAACAGCAATAAAGTCATAGATTGAGATAGCTATTAACAAGATGGCAGCCCACATAATGTTGAGCAAAGGTACAAGGAAGACTGCGATGCCAGCGTACATTAAGAGTTCTGTAATATTATGAATAAATATGTTTGGCTTAGCAACTTTTAGGATTGCAAGGGCAAGGGCAAGGCCTAAGGCTATGTAATTACTAAAAATAACTCCCAGGGCAAGGCTTATGGCTATGAAAACTGCAAGGAAGAACCATATCTTCCAAAGATTAACCTTTCTCATTCTTATAATAAGAAGCACCAGGATAGTGCCTATTAGCAAGCCTATTGCTATGTACATAAAAGCACCAACCTCTGTAACCTCTGGTCTTGGACCCAGGCTTGTGTCTTCATGAACAACGACTGGGACGCCCTCAACAACCTTGACCTCTTGAATATCAATGTTTATCAAGGCTAAGCCCACAAGCTGGGCTAGAACAAAGAATAATATCAGGATTAAGACAATCTTTAAGTCATGCTTCATAATAAATGATAAGTTTATAACTAATATATAAGGGTTTGCAAATATAGAGTAGAAAAATAATATACTCCAGTCAATAACCTTTGTCTCCCATGAAAAACTTGGTTCCTATCACTATGACTATTAGTATGAATAACATTACTACAATTGCACCTACCAGCTTCCATATGCCTGCTTTTTCGCTGATGTTACCCATGATTTCATCTTGTGGAGCAACCTTTTCCACGCATGTGGCTTGGCCTCTAACCCCTGATGGGAGGGAAGGCTCTGTGCCTTTGCAGCAACGATCACCATAACTGGTCCATACCACTTCACCTTCTTTTACACAAGGCCTTTTAGTTGAATTTTTTACCCCACACTTATAAGCATAAAAATCAAAGGCATCGCAGGTTAGATTATCACTTATCTTACAGTAGAATTTGGTAGTGTTATACTCTGTTCTGTTCTCTGTCATGTTTATTATGGTCTTTGTTGAATATTCATATCCTTGGTTTTCACAATAGTCCTTTACAGGAGGAGCCGTGGCTGCAAAGCAGAGATGCAATACTAATAAGAGTCCTAATAATAGTATTATTCTCTTCATAAATAATATTATGGTATTTTTACAATATAAAGTTTTCTGTTTAAGCTAGTTTCTTAATTTTACTCACTATTATAAGAATTGCGCCCTTGCATGGTTCTCCTTTATTTTCTGGGATTTTTTTAACATAATCGATCCATTTTCCTTCTTTGAAGTATTCAGCAGTTCCTCTTAGTTCATAACCAACACATTCCTTTTTCCATTCTTTATTCCACACAGTTAGAGCAACACTTGGGTTTTTTTGGATGTTCCTTCTTGTTTCAGCCATATAGTTATCTGTAATAAGAACTTGGTTTTTAGAAACTATTTTTGCAAAACCTACAGCAATACAATGAGGATTCCCAGACTCATCAACAGTTGCAAACGCCAGAGCATTTTCTTCAATTAGTTTTTTTAATTCTTGGTTTATTTCACTCATGTTAAAGGATAATTCCAGATTATTTATTAATATTTCTACCGCAACACTTTAAAACCATTAAATAATTCCATGCTAGATAATGCGCCTAGCTAATAACATCAAAATAAATGTTTTTGTCAAACCAGAAGATGATGAAGCTGCTGTTAAAAAGCACTTGTTAGCTTTGTTTCCTTTTGATTTAGAGCAGGAAAGACTGGTTCTTCAGAGAAGTAAAGCAAAAGGGTTTAATCAAAGAGAAATTGTAATTCTTGAGGTTGATTTAGTGAAAGAGAGGCATACCAATGCTTTTCTTGAATTCTTTAAAGAAAAACTTAATGAGCAACAAAAATCAGTGCTTTTAGGGCAGGAGAACAGGTTGGATGATGAGTGCAACTTTTTTATCAGATTAGACAAGCAAAAACTTTTGTTAGGTGAGTACTGGATAACTGACAGTGGTGAATGTTATCATATAAAAATCAGTATTGCTGCGTTTCCAAAGAAAAAGGAGAGAGCAAGAGAAGTGGTTGAGCAGATATTTTCTTGAACTTAAAAAAAATTTTTAATCTTCTCCAAATTCTCTAACCCTTTCTCTGCTATTTGGCAAGCATATGTGTAAATTTGTGGTAATAGCTCCAAAGTCCATGAATATAGTTCCTTGTGATAAGGAACCGCCACTCCGGCACCATATAATAAATATGTTTTTGGTTTAAATGAATTGCCTGCTCCATAAGAAAATATTTCCATTGCAGGAATAATAAGAGGCAATATTGTTTTTACATCCCCGCCTATTAGTTTTCCTAATCCACTTAAAGCTACGCCTGATAAAAAAACTGTTCCATGAGGCCAGTAATCTTTTACTGCTTGGTTTATTTTCTTTGTTAATGAATCTTTTTTTATCATTTCCATCCCCCAATTACTTATCGGTATGTGTCTTATTTGAACTAAACTATATAAATTATTGTTGTAGTATATTACCACAACTTTTATATATGACTGTTGCTTATCTTTTTTTATGGAAATAAAAGAATTAATAGACATAGGCTTGACCAAGAACCAGGCAAAGGTTTATTTAGAGTTATTAAAATTTCCTGGCCAGAACCCTGGCAGGCTTGCCAAGAAACTATCTATTGACAGGTCTTTTATGTACAGTATTCTTAATAGCCTGATAAACAAGGGCTTATGCAGTTACATAGTAAAAGAGACCAAGAAGTATTTTTATGCAACCAACCCTGACAACCTGTTAAAAGGGATAGAAGAAAAAAGAAGCAAAGCTGTTGGGGTTGTTGAGAAATTAAAAAAAATAAGCCAAGAACCATCTGAAGGAGAAATAGTCAGATTGTACGAAGGCAAAGCAGGCTTAAAAGCCTTTGTAAGGGATTTCTTGGAATCAGATTCTTTTTGCACTTTTGGAGGTGGAGGCAAACTGGATATTCTAGAGGCATTGAAATATGAGTATCCTCATTATTTTAAAGAATTTAATAAAAAAAGGATTAAGGGCAGATTGATTACATCTGGTGAAAACAAGAAGGTTATGCAGAAAATTTACAAGTCAAGGGTTGATATTAAGACCTTGCCCAATCTCAAAAGCAGGGTTTCCTTCACACTTTTCAAAAATAAATCAGTTATCTATTCAGCAAAAGAAAAACCTTTTGTAATAGTAATTGATGACAAAGAAATATCAAATGCACTAAAAGATTATTTTGAAAGGTTATGGGTGATTATTAAATGAATTATATTTTGCAAAACCTTTATATACCTTCTAACAAATCTATGCTCTAACATGACTAAGATTATTGACCCTTATGGGACTGAGCTGGTAGAGGATTATGCCAAGGCAATCAAGGACTTTGGATTAGAAGTATTTATGCCTAGTCCCTTTCCTGAGCCTAACAGGGTGATGAGGCGCGGCGTGGTTTTTGCAGGCAGAGATCTAAAAATTATTGCGCGCTGCATAAAGGAGAAAAAGCCTTTTTATGCTTTGAGCGGTATCATGCCTACTAGTGAGCAGATTCATCTTGGTAATAAGATTGTGGTTGAGAACCTGGCTTATTTCCAGAAACACGGAGCTATTACTTTTATTCTTGTGGCTGATTTGGAAGCAGCTGCTGCACGTGGGGTTAGCCTGGAAGAAGGTAGGAGAAGAGCACTGGAGTTCCATATCCCTGCTTATCTTGCTCTTGGCTTGGAGCCTAAAAAAACTATCTTTTATTTTCAATCAGAAAACAAGGATGTTGTTCATTTTGCTTATGAAGCAGCAAAAAAGATTACTCTTAATGAGTTCAAGGCTATTTATGGTAGTGCTGACCCTGGCAGGATTATGAGTGCTGTGACCCAGGTAGGTGATATTCTTTATCCTCAGTTCAAGGAGCGCATGCCAGGCATTATTCCTGTTGGCTTAGACCAGGACCCTCATATTAGATTAACTAGGGATATTGTCAGTAGGATGAAGAAGAAAAGGTTTTTTGCTCCTAGCAGTCTTTATCACAAGTACACTCCTAGTCTTGACGGCAGTATTAAGATGAGCAAGTCAAAGCCTGAGTCCTGCATTAGCCTGCCAGAGGATCCTAAGGCTGTGTGCAAGAAGATTAAAAAAGCCTTGACTGGTGGACGGGATACTCTTGAGGAGCACAGAAAATTAGGTGCTATTATTGAGAAGGACATGGTGTTTGAACTCTTAAAGACTCATCTTATTGAAGATGATGCTGAGCTTAACAAAATATATGAGGAGTACAAGGCTGGCAGAATGACTAGTGGTGAGATTAAGCAGTTGGCTTGTGATAAGATGACTGCTTTTATGAATGATTTCAATGCAAAGCTTGAGAAGTATAAGAAGATTGTTAAGGATTTGAATTTTGTTAAGTTTTCATGATTTTGTCCTAAATGCCCTATTCCGGTTTGCTACGCAAACCTCCATCTGGCCATTGCATTACAGCAAAAACAAAGCTGTAAATGCAATCAAAGGCACAGACGGTCATTTAGGACATGGCTAATTTCAGTTAAATTTAAATAAGACTAAGTTAAGAATAAATTTTAATAAACATTTAAAGAGGTGGGTTATTATGGCTTCGCAGCTTCCTTACTCAAGTGCTTTTATGCTTAGCAGTATTCTGGGTTTTATAATATCAGTTTTTTTTGTTATGGATTATAGTTTATCCTGGGGCTTTACCTTTGCCCTTGTTTTCTTAATAATGTTTATTTCTAGTGTTATTAGTATGAGCCAGATAGAGGCGCATGACAAGTATGGTTTGCAGGAATTGGCTATTCATGAGCAGATGCATGGGAGAAAGAAGAAAAAGAGGAAGAAGAAGAAGTAAGTTTTTATTTGTCGCTTTTTTTGCGACCGCAGTTATTATTTCTTTAATTTAACTTTAAAATTTTAAACAATTATTTGGTCCTCAGACGCCGGACGGGTTTTTTAAGGGGACTCCGGTCTGTTTTTGGACTAGGAGTCGCCTGCCTTTAGTCAAGTTTTGGTAGCGAACGAAGTGAGCGGGCGAAAACTTGCGCCGGACGGGCTTTCTTAAATTATGTTCTTTATTCTCCTTCTTTGCAAAAACTTTAAATACTATTTACTTACATATTATGTTCTGATGGCTTTTTAGATAGCTTTAAAACTAGCCATATTTACTTACATATTATGTATTATATTTGTAAAAGAGGATTAATTAATGAAAAGAAACAGTAACCAAAACCTTTCAAAAAAAGCAGCTCTAATGTTAATCCTAAGCATATTTTTTCTTACAATACAAGCATTAATAGTAGGGAGTTCTGCCTGGACACTGTGGGAATCAAATGATTTAGAACCAGCAACTCTGCAGATGACCGAAGGAGTTACTCCTTTATACAAAATTTACTCATACACCCCAACATGTGCAGGACTTATTAACTCTATAACAGTCAAGGTTAATGTAAGTTATGTTCACAACAAAAAATCTCCAGATAATGCTGTTCAAGTATGGACATCAACTGATGGCATATCTGCTTCTAACCAGATAGGCACTGAGCAAACAGTTGCACTAGGAATATTTACCTTTACCTCAACTAACTCTGCAGTACTAAATGACATTGCCTGCAGCTCAACCAGCTATATAAGTGTTAATGCAACTAACATGGCATCAGCAGGAGCAAACCATGATGAGGTTTATGTGAACTTTGTCAATATAACTATTAATTATTCAGAAGACCCAACACCTCCAACAGTTAATATCAATTTTGGCTTGGACGAAACCTTTACTAATGACAAAACTCCTAGTGTTGATTTTAATTTCACCGATAACCAGAGCGGTACTGCTAATTGCACCTTGTACTTTAATGATTCTCCTTACAACACCACTAATAATATTAACAATAACACTCAGACTAACCTGACTGTTGACACCAATCTAAGCGATGCTAATTACACTGTTTATGTCAACTGCACAGATAATGCTAGCAACCTAGCCAAGAGTTTAGACATCAACATAATCATAGACTCTACTCCGCCAACTGTTAACATCAATATTAGTCTTAATAATACTATTACTAGTGATCAGACTCCTAGTTTTGATTTTAATTTCACCGATAGCTGGAGTAGTACTGCTAATTGCACTTTGTACTTTAATGACACTGCTTATAACACCACAAATAATATTGGTAATAATTCCCCTGCTGTTCTTATATCTGATACAAATCTGTCTGATTCTAACTATAGTGTGTATGTCAATTGCTCTGACCAACTAGGCAACACAGGCAAGAGCGAGATTCTGAATATCAGGATAGACATAACTGCTCCTATTATTTCTAATGTGATTAACTGGAGTATTACAGGAGGTATTGCCTGGATTAACTGGACTACTGATGAGCCTGCTAATGGCAGTGTTATATACGGAACAACTACTGATATGACTAATGGAACAAAAAGTCATTCTGACCTTAGAACCCTACGTAATATTACTTTAACAGGCCTGGAAAAAAACACTCTTTACTATTATAATGTTACTAGTTGTGATGCTCTTGGAAACCGTAACACTTCAGGTTCTTATACTTTCAACACGACTAGTAATAATGCTCCAAATGTTGATACTGTAGACAGCATCCCTGCTCAGACTCCTAATGCTGATACTGTTAAGATTGTGAATGTTAATTTCACTGTCACAGATATTGATGGTATCTCTGACTTAAACCATTCATCTGCAAAGGTTGTTTTTTCAAAGAACGATGTTAACAGAAATGGCACTTGTTCAAATATTTCAATAGATATTGACACTACTCAGTATAACTGTACTGTTAGTATGCAATATTATGATCAGCCAGGCAACTGGAGTATCAATGTTAGTGTGCTGGACAATTTCCAGGCTTCTGCTTATAATGCTACCACTAATTTCACTTACAACACCTTACTCTATGTTGAGGTAAGCCCTACTGTGTTTGGGTTTGGAGATTTTTATCCAAGCGCTGGCTACAATGCATCTGTTTCTAATCCTCTTCTGCTTGATAACATGGGTAATGTTAATCTGACTCAAATCAATATCACTGGTATTAACTTGGTGAGCGGTTCTTATGTGCTAGGTGTTTCTAATGTTACTGTTAATGTTTCTGATGCTCCTGGCATTTCTCTGCAGAACAACACTGCTATTACTATTCCTGATGCTCGTGTTAATCTTGATGTTAATGGTGTTGATGCTAATGAATCCTTGTATTTTTACATTACTATTCCTAATATTCCTGCTTTAGATTATGTTTCTTCAAGTGATTGGGTGATTAGTGTAGGTGACTAGAAAAAAGACTATTAAGGACAGGGAACAGGCTTTGAAAGAGCTGAAGGAGTTCATCCTCCGCTTCAAGGAGCAGGAAGTCTCTTATGATGAGTTCATTAAGCACTTGGATGATGCTTACAAGCCAGAAGTACCTGTAGTTGAAAAACCAGAAAAAATACTTATCCCTGTCTCTGTGTTTGATAATGCTTATCTGAGTGCTCTTGAAGCCATTGTAAAATACTTGCATGAGAATAAGGGCTTGCGTTTCTCAGAAATAGCTAGGCTGCTTAACAGGTACCAAAGAGCTATTGGTGTTACTTATAGGTTTGCTAGCAAGAAGATGAAGTTTAGATTAAAGATACGTGCAACCAAGTATCATGTGCCTTTGGATTTCATAGCCAGAAGACAGATGAGTGTACTTGAAAGTATTGTATATCATCTAAGAGAAACATACAAGTTACCTTATTACATTATTGCAACCATGCTTACAAGGGATGACAGAACTATCTGGACTGTGTATCAAAGGGCTTTGAAAAAGAAAAAGGTGAAAAAGAGAAGTGGTTAGGAAGAAGAATTTTAAGGACACAGAACATGCTTTAAAGGAGTTCATGCAGGATATGAGGAACAAAAATGTTAGTTATGATGAATTCATAACTCTGCTTGACTCTGTTTATATGCCTGAAATAGTTAGAAAACTAGAGAAGATTACTATTCCTGTCTCTGTGTTTGATAATGATTATCTCAGTGCTTTGGAATCTATTGTTAAGTACTTACATGAGAATAAAAATTTGAGATTGGTTGAGATTGCTAGATTTATTAATAGAGATTCAAGAGCGATTGGTGTTACTTACAGGCATGCAGGCGTTAAGATGAGAATTAAGTTAAAGATTCGCGTAGCTAAATTTCATGTGCCTTTATCGATTATTGCTAGTAAGAAAATGAGTGTATTGGAGAGTGTTGTATATCATTTAAAGAAGACTTACTCATTATCTTATCATGAAATTGCTGTGCTGTTGAGAAGAGATGATAGGACTGTTTGGACTGTGTATCAAAGGGCTTTGAAAAAGCTTTGACTTCTTTAAAAATCGAAAACTTTAAATACTACTAGTATCAAATATTAGATAATAGTATACTTTTATATATACTAATTATTTATTAAAGCCAAACCAAGAGGTGAAAGATGAAGAAAGAAACTCTAACTATATTCATCTTCTTAGCAACCCTAATACTCATAACTGTACCTCTAATAATGCTAACCTCAGGAGCGCAGACAGACTCCTTTTCAGCAAACGTAACAGTTGGTAATTCTGCTCCAGAAATAACCTGGGTAAATGATAGTGTTAATGCATCGCCAAATGCAGCAACAACCAAGGAAATACAGATAAGATTCAATGCAACAGATGGGAATGGTGTTTCTGACTTCAATGACTCCACAGCACAAACCAACATAAGTAAAAATGGAGTGATAAGATCATCACATATATGCAGCCCAGCAGGATTCGTAGGCACAATGGAGAGCTGGCTATGCAATGTCACCATCTACTACTATGACCAGCCAGGAGAATGGGTGATAACAGCTTATATAGAAGATCTTGGAGGAAATTACAGTACCAACACCACCTCAAACTTTACCATGGGCAACACAGATGATATAGATGTAATTGAGACTGCACTAACATTTTCAGGCTCAGCAGGAGAGAACGATGTTGCTGCATCAGAAAACCCTCTAACCATTAACAACACAGGTAACCAAGATTATACCAGTATAAATATGACTGGTTACAACCTAACAGGAGGAGGGAATACCATAGGCGCAACTGCTTTTGCAGTGAACATAAGCAATAGCGGAGGACCAGGAGAAGCCCTGCAACACAACGCACCAATTACAATAACAGATGCAAACCTGTCCAGAGGACTAACAGAAGACTTATACTTCTTCCTAGACATCCCCTCGGGTATAGCAAACACTGATTATGACACAGGAGGAACTCCCTGGACCATAGATCCAGTAATATAAATTAAATTTTTTAATTTCTTATTTTTTACTTCTCTTTATTTTTTATAACCTTCTTAATTTCCGAAAAGTTTATTAACAATTATACAAAGACCAATACCCATGAGGGCGCGGTTGTTAATATATCTATTAATTATAATTCTGCTCTGTGCTAGTGTTAATGCTTTTGGAATAAGTTATCAATACATGAAAGATAATACTCTGAAACTCTATCCTGGACAAAACTACATGTTCAAATTAGTGGTGCAAAACAAGGATGAAGAGGATATAACAGTGAGGATAACCCTCGAAAGCTCAATAGCAACCCTTGTAGGAGGGCCAGAGCTAGAAGTTCCAGGAAAAACATATAACAGACACGTCTTTTTTAATATTACCATACCAGAAGATGCTCAGATAGGAGATGAATATAATATTAATTATTTAGTTGCTCCAGTAGAAAAAGGGGAAGGCCAAGTACCTCTGGCAGTGAGGTATGATAGAAACTTCAAGGTCAGTGTCATTCCAAAACCAGAAGGAGTAGAGGAGAAAGAAGCTGAGCCAACACCAGAAAAACCTGAGATTACAGGGGAAGTGACAAAACCCTTGGAAAAAATTCCAAGCTGGATATCCATACCAATACTAGTCATAATAATTTTTGTCCTAGTAGTTTTGATAGGGAAGAAGAGCCAGCAAATGGCTGGTAAAATCACAAAGAAGCCAGATACAAAGATAACCAAGCCAGAGCGCGTTGTATCAAAACCAGAGCCAGAGACAAAAACAGAACCTGTTAGACCGCCAGAACATCCAAAGCAAGAAGAGCAAAGACCTATAGAGCCTGCACAACCTGCAGAGCCAAGAGAAACAGAAGAGCCTCGGCAAACTCTGGAAAAACAAGAAAGAGTGCTAAGCCCACACCAGTACTTCCATCTGAATGATGGTAGAAAACTAAAAGACCTGGAAGACCTGTACTATGCAATCCAAACCATGAGTGAGGATACCTTTAATCATCATGTGAGTTCTAGCAAGAATGACTTTGCAACATGGATGGCTCATAGCCTGCAACAACAAGAACTTGCAAACAAGCTCTTTACAAGAACCACAAAGCAAGAGATGTTGGAACTGATAAAAAATGAGCTTGAAAAACAATAAGACCCTGCTGATTGTTTCTTCTGTAATAATCCTGCTTTTATTCTCAGTAGCTTTCTTATTTCCAAGCATAACAGATAATATAATCACAGGGTTTGCAACTATTGCACAATTACAGGTCTCAGCAACAGTAATCCATGCCAACTTAGAAATTAGTAATAGAACTCAAATAGGTCTTGTAGGTGTGAATGGAAGTAATGTTACAATAAAAATGCCTGTCACTTACTATGGTGATGCAACCATGAACCTATCTATAGACGTACCAGTGGGCTTTGAGTGCGGCTTTGCATGGTATATTAATGAGTCAGGAACTGTTAAGAATGTTACTGATAATGGCACTCACCTCTTATGGGAGGCTGATAAGTCAATAAAGAACACAAACCTGTACTTTGAGGTTCCTCCTCCTTCAATTATAAGCGAGGTAATAGCACTAGGAGCCTCTTATTATGATAAGACAATAATAATAGATTCGTGTTGCACATTCATAAATGTGAGTGTTAATACAAGTGTAGGTACAGGCTATGATACCTATGTGCTCTATCTTGTTCAAAACAGCGTTCTTATAGACAAGACTACTGAATATCATTTACAAGTATCTAATGGAACAGCAAGTTTCTATGGGTTTAACCTCTCAAATGTGACCTTTAAGATACAGGGCTTATCAGACACAGAGCTTTTAGAAACGGAGGGCGGTGGTTCAGGTATTGTATTTTTTCCTTATAAAAGTAAGTTCAGAATTGAACCAACTCAAATCAACATTACCAAAACAGGCACAGGAGTTTTTACAGAATATATAACCTTGGTGAATCAAAGAACATATAAGCAAGAGTTCATGATAAGTTCTACACATACATTCATATCTGATGTAATAAGCAACATAGTCCTTGCAGGCAATGATTCACAAGAGATTGCTGTAAATATGAACACCACCCCTCTAGAGCCTGGCTATTACACTGATTATATCTATGTGAAGACTGGTGATGAGGAGCAAAACATAACCATTAATCTTAAGCTTTTTGAAAAAAAAGATGAGATACAAGAACCTAGAAAACAAGAGAAGCTGCCTAAAGAAGAACAACCAAAGCCATCCTCTTTGCTAGAAGAAAAAATTGAAAAAAAACAAGCTTTAATATATATAACATATGCCCTGATTGTAATAGCGCTTGTTTTAGGCGTAATAGTGCTGTTTTTATATCTTAAGAAACCTCCTAAAGATAAATACCTTGAGGAAACGAATCAAGAACCTTGACTAAGCAACCCTGAATTACCTTGAATTAAATAAAAATTTTTATATATAATAACTTTTATAAAGATAATAAAGAATAAAAAAGGAATAAAAAGCAAAAATCGAGGTGGTTTTTAATGAAAAAAGCATTTTTTCTAGGAATTTGTTTAGCAGTAATTTTGTTGTTCATTACTAGTTGTGTGCCTACCCCGCCCACCACGTATTATGTGTGTCCTGATGGAAGCAAGGTCTTAAACCCTGCGAATTGTAGGCTTGCAGAAGAAGAAGCAGAAAAGGAAGAAGAAGAGTTAGAGCCAACACCAGAAGCAGAAGAAGAGGAAGAAGAGTTTTATGAGATTATTATTGATGAGAAGGCACAGGAATTATTTGCTAAGATTAACAAGGCTAACAATGTGCAATTCTCCTATGTTGAATCACCACGGGTTCTGCCTGAGAACACTTATTATGCTACAAGAACCAAGATGAAGGTAGCCCTTGAAACCAAGGTTAGGTTTAGCAAGGAAGATTCGTTTGATACAGTCTACCTTGACTTGGTGGAACTAACAGCAGTTGCTTATTGCGAGAGCAGGGACAAGGAGTTATGTCCTGATAGAGACAAAGCCTACAGGGTTGCTTTTGATGATTACTATGTAGAGACTCCTTTTGAATGGTTGGCTAAGATTACCAAGGCAAATCTTACAGGGAAATCTCAGTCAATTGAGGGTAGGAATGCTATAGAAGTAATGTTTGAGGTAAAAGGAGAACCAGGTGTGATGTTTGTTGACTCTTACTTCGGTGTTCCATTAGAAGTAACCTTTAAAGGTAAGAAGTATGAATTCAGAGATATAGTTATTAATGAAGTCAAATCTCAGGACTTAGAGCACCAGTTTGGTGAATAAATTTTTTTCTTTTTTTCTTCTTATTCGCAACATTTAAATAATAATAAACTAAATGTTTTCTTTATACCTAAAAGAGGTGATTTTTGGTAATGGGTTTTTTCACAAAAAGAAAGCATTATGTTAATGCTTACTATGAGCTGAATGCAATTAAGGTTAGAGATATTATGATAAAGGACGTAATGTGTATTCATAAAGGGGATAAACTCATAGATGCTGCTCATACCATGATAGGAGCTCACATCTCCTGCCTTGTTGTGCTTGAGAATTACAAACCCATTGGCATTCTTACTGAGAGGGATTTTATTAAGAAATTGGATATGACTACAGAACACTCTGAGGAGTTGCTGGTTAATGATGTTATGACCAAAAAGCTTTTCACAGTGGATACTCATCTTGATCTTTTCAAAGCTCAGGGCATTATGAGAGAGCATAATTTCAGAAAGCTGATCATAGTAGAAGATGAGGACTTAAAGGGCATTATAACCCAGACTGATTTATGCAGAGCAGTGGCAGAGCTTAAGAGTCCGCATCCTCGGGCTCCTCTGGTAAAGCAGGTGATGACTAAAGGAGTGTTAATGGTTGAGGAGGATGATAAGTTCTTAAAAGCTAAGAAACTCATGGCTTCTAATGATATAGGCTCAGTAATTGTGGCTGATAATAAACAAATTAAGGGTATGTTTACAGAGTTTGATATTGTGAGCGAGTTCTTTCTTAATCCTAACAGGCTTAGGAATTCTTATATGAAGGACCTTATGACATCCCCTATTATTTGTATAAGCCCTGACTTTGACCTTTTTCAGGTAAACAAGCTCATGATAGAGCACAACTTTAGAAGGCTGCCAGTAATTGATGAGCACAAAATAACTGGTATTGTTACTCAGACAGATATCGCAAGAGGGCTTTACCAGTTCTTAGAACAGAGGAGTGACTTTGTACCTGATAAGAAGGCCAAGCATGAAAAAGAGCTTAAGTATGATATTAAGAAGAGGGGCGGTGTAATTCTTTATGTGAAGGAGTATAAGAGAAAGAAATAGAAGTAAGTGTCTTATTTCTTTGGAGCATGTTCCTTGTCAAATTTTTCTTTGGCTTTGCTCTCTTTCCAGAAAACGCTATGACTTGCTCTCTTCTCGAATAATGCAACTGCTAGCCTTATAACATCTGTCTGATAATCTTTGAGTTTCTTTTCCTGAAAAATCTTTTTTGCATCATCAACGCACTCCTTCATTAGTTTAATATTTTCTTTTCTAGAGACTTCTTCCTGTTCCTGTTCTTCTTCATCTGTTAGAAAGACTTCTATCCACTTGGGATAAACACTCTTGTCAGTGGTTTTTGGAAAGGACTTGCTAAAAGCCATGCATAGAGGTATTTTTGGGTTATATATAAAGTTTGTTGAAGAAGGATTGGAAATAAATCTTAATCTCCGAAAATCTTTTCCTCCTCATGCAAGGCTATAGGTGCTTCTCCTCCATGCCAAGTGAACCTGGGCCTTACCTGCATAGGATACATTTTTTCATTAGTATCATCTAATATAATAGCTGCTCCTTTTACTCTTGGCAGATTATCAAGGTATGTGTCAAGGCTGCCTCTGAGATAGCTCTGCATTAAAGCACCTAGCGCATCTATGTCAAGCTTTGCAGTTATTCTGTGCGAAATAATTGTGTCTGCCTGAGTCATGACGTCTGTGTGTATCTTTCCTGGCTGCTGGCTTGCAAGGATTAAGCTGATACCAGGCTGCCTTCCTTCTCTTAGAATAGTGATGAGTGGGTCTGATGCAAGGGTTTTTCCGTCTTTGGGCAGGAACTCATGGGCTTCGTCTATTATTAACCACACCATTGGGAAGTCAAGCTTCTGGATTTCTTCCTCACTAAAATAATACACGCTCTTATGCACCTGCTCATACTCCTCGTTCTTCCTAGCAATCATTCTCTGGATAAAGAGCTTCTCAGCAACCATGCCTATTACCAAGGCCTTTATCCTCCAGCTTCCTGTCAGGGTTGCATAGCAGCTCACGTCTAGTACTGTGACTTGGCCTGGCTTTGCAAGCTCACTAATAGGGGTTCCTTTTATATCAAAGATACCCCAGGTACTTGCATTTCCAAACAGGTTCAGAGCAGCATTCTTAACATTCTGTTCTGCATCACTGTTCTTTACTGCATCCATGATTTCATTAAGTCCATACTCCTTTTTATTCTCTCTTAAATCATGGATTATTCTCTCTATTAGAACTCCTAGAGGCTTGTTAGGATTAATATCAAAGGTCATGCACCAGTCGCTGCCGTCCAGCTCACTAGGCTTAATACTAAACGAGGCATCTGTGGGCACTCCTTTTTCCTTGTATTCCTTGAAGTAGCCTAGGGGTGTGTATATCTTTATGTCCAAGCCTTTGGGCTCAATACCCCACTCTTCTAATAAGAGCTGGTCTTTCTTGTTAGGATACTTCATGGTCCAGTACACACCCATGGTGTCAAGCATGATAACTGAGATGTTAGCCTTAATATCTGGCGACAGATCTGATATACCTTCTGCTATCACTCCCATAGTGTAAGATTTTCCTCCTCCTCTTTTCCCGCACACAAACACTATATGGCTTCTTATCACGTCGAGTAATACCCTGTTAGATAGACTGGTGGTTCTGCCCATCTTAACATAGTGCTTTCCTAAGAAGACAGTTCCTTTTTCACCAAACTTTTCCTTGTCCTCAGGTTGTCGCCCGATTATAATATCATACATACTTATCTCTATAATCTTACTTGTTGATATTTAAATTTAACCTTTAAGAGCTGTTTAACCAAAAAACATATAAAAAACAGAACTTTTACTATTTTAAAAGAGTTACGTGAATCAATTTTAAAGCTTATGAGGTGGTATGCTTGGCCAAGAAAAAGAAAAAGAATTCTAATAAGAAGCCTGTTGATGATGTAAAGAAGTTAAAGATTTACAAGGTTGAGGATTCTTCAAAAAAAGAACAGGATAGAGTCAGAAGAGAGAAGGGTATTCAAATCTTTCTTGTGGTACTTATAATTATTTTAGCAGTAGCAGCTATTTTCTCAGCCATACAAACCTTTTTTCCAGACTTGTTCGGAAGGTTTAGTCTTAGTGGAGAATTAGCAGCAAAGGTTAACGGTGTGCCTATCACTATGAAGCAGCTCACCACAGAGTATGATAGGTTGCCTTTAGAGTACAAGTACTTTATAACCAAAGAAGCATTTCTGAACCAGTTAATTGATGAGACTTTACTCACTCAAGAAGCAACAAGACAAGGCTTGAAGGTGAGTGAAGAAGAGATTGATGAGAGTATTCAAGCTTTTTTAAACCAGAGCAACATCTCTGAGGAGAGGCTTGATGATATTCTAGCAGAGAAGCAACTCACCCGTTCAGAGTTTAGAACCTTGATAAGGAATCAGTTGGTCATAGATAAACTGCTTGACCAGGAGATTAGAACCAAGTTGAATATTACTTCAGAGCAAGCCTTGCAATACTATAATGAGAATCCAACCACTTTTAAGATTCCAGAACTAGTAACAGCCAGACACATCCTTATAAACACCCTTAATAGAACTGAGGAAGAGGCAGAGGAAAGAGCAAACATGGTGTTTGAGTTCGTGAAGAATGATACTAAAAGGTTCTGCTCCTATGTATGGCTCTATACTGATGATGCTGGAAGCGCAGAGACTTGTGGGGAGTACACCTTTCCAAGAGGCCAGATGGTAGAAGAGTTTGAGAACAAGGCTTTTGAGCAAGACGTAGGAGATTTAAGTGTTGTGCAGACCAGTTTTGGCTTTCACATCTTGATGACTGTTAACAAGACTCCTGAGCAGTTCATACCTTTCAGGGATGTGCAGGAGCAGATAACTCTTATTCTACAAAACCAGCAGGAAAAAGCGCTCTATTCTGATTTCATAGTGGGTTTAAGAGAGCAGGCAACTATTATCACTTATTACGAGGAAGTTGTTGAAGAAGCAGAGGAGCCTGAGGTGTCTTTTGAACTGCCTGAGGAGGTTACTGGGGAAGTTGTGGCTGAAGAGGAAGAGGTAGCTGAGGAAGAAGCCGCAGAAGAAGGAGCCATAGAGGAAATGGAAGAGATTACTGAGGAGCAGGAAGCATTGGAAGAAGAAGTTGAGGAGGCTCTTGAAGAAGTGACAGAGGAGCCTGTGGAAGAGCCTGAGGAAGTTGTAGAAGAACCTGTTGAGGAGCCTGTTGAAGAAGTGCCAACCGACTTTGCAGAATGCCTGACCAGCAAAGGAGCTGTTCTGTACGGCGCCTTCTGGGATTCAAGCACCAAGAAGCAGAGATCCTACTTTGGAACAGATATTGATAAAATCAATTATGTTGAATGCGGTGTAGAAGGTGATTTCAGAGCCCAAGAAACCGTATGCTCAGATGCAGGCATCCTTGCATATCCAACTTGGATTATAGATAACCAGAAACACATGGGCATATTAAGCCTTGAC
>LSSJ01000035.1 GCA_001595785.1 Euryarchaeota archaeon SM23-78 | reverse complement strand
TCATACATATCAACATAATCTATATAATCCTCTGTTACCAAATAAGAAACATCATAATAAGGTAGAACAAACTTACCAGTATCATCTTTAAAATCCAACCCTAGCTTAGTAAGCTGAGTATCATCAGCCTTAGTAATCTTATAAATAGTATAACAATCAAAACAATAATCAGTATTCTCCACTAATTCAACAAAGTCATGCTTTGAAGCACCAAGAACACTACTAACTATCAGCATACACATTAATATATATAAGATTATCTTATTCATTTTAGAACACCTCCTAGATAGAGCTTACGCTTATAATAAAAAACATCAATCCCCACCATATAAGAAAAAGGGAAGATAATTAGACTTTAATATTTTGTTATTTATCATTAGAAATCTTTCGGAAACAGGATAAATTTTACGATTTGAGGATAATCTTTTGAACTAGTAAATCAGTATAAATTTGACTTTATAGCCAAAATAGGGGTTTATAGCCAAAGCTCTAAAAAAAGAAATATTTATTAATAATTATAAAAAACCATAAGTACAATGAATAAAAAAATGCCAAAACCAACTATGCCAAGGGATGGAAGCGTTCCTGTTTATAAAAAAGACATGCCTGTTGGTGTGAAGATAATCTCAATCCTATACTTTATTGCTGCTGCTTTTCTTGTGCTTTACATAATATTCATAATTGTTATTCTGGCTTTGTTAGGAACACAAACAGAATTTCTCCCACCAGAACTCACAACTGAGGCTTCACAAACAGTTATAATAGTTGTAGCAATAATCATGTTATTATTCTTTGCTGGTATGGCAGTACTTGACTTCTTTATTGGACTAGGGCTTTGGAGAGGAAAGAAATGGGCTAGGATAGTGGCACTCATATTCTCTGGGCTAGGTATCTTTGGAGCACTCATAACTGTGCCTTTAATGATAGCAGGTATGCTGATTGACCCAATATCTGTGATAAGCTTTGTGCTCTCATTAGGAGTAAACCTGTTCATCTTTATCTACTTGTTAGCAAGCCAAGAAGTGAAAAAGGCTTTTGCTTGAGTTCTTAATCATTTCTTAATCTATTCTTACTCACTAAAAGGTTCTAGAGTTATCTGTCTCATTCTTGAAGAAAAAGAAACAGGATTAATGAGTAAGCCGTCCTTTGCAGCCATGGTCTCTACCTTGGTCTCTTTTTGTATCTCTCTGGCTTCGTACATAGGATTGGCTTCTATCATTTTTATACCGAAATGATTAATGATTGCTAGCTTGGGCTTGGCTTTTTTTATGAACTTAATAGCATCATCAGTGTTAAGATGGCCTGGCTCTTTCATCTCTGTAGGATACTTGCAGTTAAGGATGAGCACTCCGCACTTATTGTACTGGTCAGCTATCTCCTCTGTGAACTCAGTGTCAGAGGTATATCCAATACTGTACCTAGGTGTTTCAAAGATAAAGCCTATGCCTTCTGAGTCAAAATGTTTAGTCTTGGTAGTGCTTATATTAATGTTATTAATACCCAGTTTTGCTCCTGGACCCAAGGCAAGCACTTTTTCAACAAAGTCCCTGTTCCTGTTCTTAAGCACAGGTAATTCTTTCTCATCACCATCAACCACCTTCTTATTACACACAACAACACCTATACGGTCAAGCCCAGAAACACTAAGAGCTTCGAGCACAACATTCAAGTCATTTGAGTGATTAGTATGAGCATGACTAACAAAAACACCAATAGTATTCCTTATGCTAATGCCAGCCTGCCTGGCTCTTACCAAGCACCCAGGTCCAGGGTCAAGTAAGAATTGGTTGCCTTCAAGCTCAAGAATAATGCCCCCACTAGCCTTTATCTGCTTACCAACAACTATTGAGTCTCCTCCTGTGCCTAGAAACAAGATAATATTTTCCACGAATACACCCCCGAATAGAGAATAGAAGGTATAGATTAATTAATAAGGTTTGCGGTTTTGCGATATCATCCTCTGTAATGGACATTGGACATCCTTGCGTGAGGCTTATAAATCCTTAATGCTTATTTTTTTATTAAATTTTGATTAGTCACCAAAAAATTTAAATATATGGTTAAAAACCATAATATTATGGTTTAAAATGGCTAATGAAACTTTTAATATATTAAAAATATTGATAGAGAACCCAGAAGCAAGGTACAGTATCAGAAAACTGTCGTTGTTAAGGAAAATAAACTATAAATCAGCATACCAAGCAGTTATGAAGCTCAAAAAACAAGGGATAATAGAATTTGAAAATCTTGGCAATGTTATCAACTGCTCATTCAACAAGAAAATAAATCCCCTGGTATTCAAAGTAGAATATGAAAGAAGAAAGGAACTATTGAAGAACAAGAATTTCAAAATAATATATGAGAGATTAAATGAACTAAAATTCCCGTTCATAGCACTGATGTTTGGCTCATACGCAAAAAAAACAGCAAGAAAAAGCTCTGATATAGACTTATTAGTGATAGCAGAAAAGCAAAAAGAGATTGAGCAAGCAATAGAATTGATACCTCTAAAAATTCATTTGACAATCATAAGTTATAAGGAATTCATTGAAATGAATAAAAGCAAGGAATTCAGTGTGGTGTCTGAGGCAAACAAGAATAACATAATCATGTTAGGAATAGAGGAATATTACAGACTGATAAAAAATGCTTGAAGAAAAAAGAATTCAGGAAGCAAAAAACAACATGCAGAACTACTTAAGAGAAGACTTGGTAAAAAAGACAGGAAAAACAGAGCCTGAGATAAAAAACATACTGGTAAATAACTCCAGGGAAAGCCTGAAAGTAGCAGATATCCTCTACAAAAATGATTACTCAAGCCTCTGGACAATAGTATGCTCTTACTATGCAATGTACTACATAGCAAACGCAATAATATATAACAAAGGATACAAAATAGGGCATAAGATATCCCATAAAATAACATCAGACGCCCTGATAGTGTACATAAGAAAAGACTTAAAAGACTCCTTGCTTGAAGACTATGAGCTGGCAAAACAAGAAGCCCTTGAAATAGCAGGAATAAAAGCAGATGAACTAATAGAAACATTTGAACTTGAAAGAGTCAAAAGGTCAAGGTTCCAGTACAGCATGACAAAAACAGCAATAAGAGCAAAAGCAAAAACCTCTCTTGAAAGGGCAAAAAGGTTTGTGTTTGAGATGGAGAAGCTGATGGGGTGAGAATTGTTTATATCATTCTTTTGCCTGCTGCCATAGCAAGTCAAAAAATACTTTGTATGTGCTTGCAAAGTTCTTGTCTTTGATTAATAACCCATATGGTTCTGCTCCATAGCTTACTAAGAAGAAAATATCATTTAGCACTCCATACTCTGTTTTTGTGCTTATGTTGAGGTAGCGCACCTGTGTTAAGGGCATTTTCTTTCTTACAGGCCCCCATTTCTCGCCTTGTTGATTAATCAGTATCTTTAAGCTTACCTGGTCTTTTACTCTTTTTTTATGTACAACTTCAAGGAAAAAGCCTTCTAGTTTTCTAAATGATTCCAATGGAGCAGAGGCTATGCAGTACTCATCTCCTGTCTTCCATGAATTAATGATCTCTGTGTATAAAGACTTTATGCCTCTTATGCCATGGTAGTACTTGAAATCAGTTAATCGTTCTGGTTGGGAAGGCATTACCTTTAGTTTTGAGATAAAATCAAGCAGATGCTCTTTTTCCTGCCTTATTGTTTTTTCTTTTTCACTGAACAGATTGGCTAATGAATCAGGGTCTGATGCCCTGAAAACCTTGATATTGTTCACTATCTTATAATTTACAAGCCCTTTTCCCAGGAGCTTGTTTAGGATATCATATATGTGTGAACTGGGTATTCTGGTTCTCTTGCACATAGGGCCTGTCTGGCTCTCTCCATGCTGTAATAAGTCCATATAGGCCAAGGCTTCTTTTTCTGACAATCCTGCCATCATAAGAGAAGAAATATTATTCATACTACTACATAAAGTAGTAGCGAATATTTATATGTTTGTAATCACAACAGAGTAGTAAAGGAAAACAAGGGTTTTCCTGAGAAGGAGGTGAAAAAAATGGAAGAAAAAAAACTGGAAAACTTGCTAAAAGAAATATGGAACAATGGTGTAGATCTGGGAGGAGTAAAAATCTTAGCAAAGAAAGATTATTTTTTTGTCGCAACACCTCGTGTTCTTGGCTGGGAGGATAGATTTGAAAAAGAGGTCTTTGATAGGCAACCTTACTGCTGTGACAGAAACTTCAGAGAAACTCTAATTAGATATGCACCAATACTAGATTTAAAAGGAAAAACAGTGGTTTATGTAACCCACACCACAGGCAATCCAAGAGAACATCCTCAAACAAAAAAAGAGATAGAAAAGATAATGACAAAAGTAAGGGAGGTATTGCAAGAAAAAGATGTTGAGGAATTATTTGACAGAGTTAAGCTTTTTGATTGTGATGAGAAATTACTTTTGTGTGAAGAAATACTAAAACAATACGGAGCAAAAGAAGTAGTATATGACATAAAAAAGCTTTGAAAATAAAAAGGTGAAAAAAATGAAAGGAAAAAAATTCACATTGGATACAAAGTTGGAAGATGGAGATGCAGGAAAAATCATCCTTTATAAAAAAGGTGATACAACAGGAGCAGCAGCTTCAAGAGTGCCAGGTATTGGAACATTTTTGAAAAGTGAATGCCCAGAAAGGGTAGAGACAGATGAAGAAACATTAGAAACCTTAATGGATCTTCGTACAAATATAGAAGAAAGAGTAGGATTTCACTGCGACATAAAGCATGATGGAGAAAGAGTGCTTGGTGGCAGTCTTTATTTAATATTGGAAGGTAAGATATATTTAATAGGCACTAGTACGTATGGACCAATTCATAAAGAAGCTGTAGAGAAATGCGTTGAGAGTAAAGGACTTAAAGTAGTAGCATATGAAGGGTCAATGTCCAGAGATACATTAGAGAAATATATTTGTTAAAAATATTTTTTATTATTATTTAAAAAAACAAAAAAGAGGTGAAAAAATGAAAATACTCATTGTTGAAGACCAGAAGTTTCCATTAGAATCACTGGAATCAGCTGTTGAAAGCGTTATGCCAAAAGCAGATTATGACATAGCAAAATGGTATAAACAAGCTGAAGAACTAATTGAAACAAAAAAGTATGATTTGGTAATCCTGGACCATAGAATGCCTTATGAAGACCCTGGATGCACAGAAGATACTGATGAAGAAAAATTCTTTGCAAGCCTTAGGGAAATAGGCTATACTTTAATCCCTGTTATTAAGAAAAAAGACCCAAAAACAATTGTAATAGGAACTTCATCATTAGAAAAAAGCTTGCTTGAAAAATACAAGCCAGGACCAGACTATCAAATAAGCAAAATGTATGGAGAAGCTGAAACAGAGTTAAAAAGGGTAATGGAAGAAATACAACACAAAGAAGCATAAAAAAATAAATAAAAAGGATAAAGAACTGATAAATTTTTTTTCTTTTCTCTTCGTTCTCAACAACCTTTATAAATAACCAATTCTTCCTCTCCTCTGCTAGGCCGGGCGGCTTATCCTCGCCTGTTACCCAAAATGGATATTGTGGGGGCCGAAGCCTGGGGGGCGGTTTGCTCCTTAAGTATTAGTCCTGTTCGGACCGTCGATGCTTTGTCCTCATTGGCTCTTATCTTTGTGAACCGGGTCAGGCTGGGAACAGAGCAGCCCTAAGCTTAGGCAAGGGTGCTTTGAGGGTTGCGGAGCGGAGGAAAGAATGGGGTAAGCTAATGCTTATTCAGCTTATCCACCTCCAGGCGCGCATTTAATAAAATTCTTATTTATGTGAGTGAAACAAATGAAGACAGGTGTTAGAGGAATTATCAAGGACATACTCTTAATATATGTGGTTATCAGGCTTGTCATTATCTGGCTTTCCAGAGATACCATTAATGCATCCTTGGGAGTATTAATCATTCTTCTAGGTCTAAGCGCTGTGTGGTTCATGTTAGAGAGAATATTTGGGGGTAAGCACTGAAAAAATATTTATACTAGAGATTAATCACTTAAATAAAAAAGGGTGGAATTTGTGAGTTATGTATCAAAAGAAATAATTGATAGGCGAAAAGCTTTGGAACTTATTGGAAAGGGAATTCTATTAACTGGTCTTACTATTTCCTCTGTTTCTCAGAGACCTTATCTTCCAAGAATAGACACTGACAAGATTTCAAGAAGCATTGGAGAAACAGCTCTTCCAATACCAGAATCATGGTATAGAACTTTTGACAGGGTTAGTATTAATTCCAATCCTTTAGACCAAGGAAATATTGAGAGCATACCCATGCTTCCTATTGACTGCAAAAAATACTGCAAATCCAATCCTGAGTTTCCTATTGAATCCAAAAAGTTCGGCTTGCTCATGCCAGATGTTTTTGAAAAACTAAAAATGGATTTCAATGCAAAGCCAGGCCAATTAATGCTTAGTTCTACGGACTGGTACGCTCTGATTCCTGAAGAACCTGAAAAAACTTTTTTCTCAAGAGCCAAGAGTAATATTCCTAAAGAATACTGGCACGGAGCAGGTTTTGAAAAAGCTGTTCAGGCAAAGATGACTCCTTATGGCTTTTTTACTCCAGAAGAATATGCGTGGAAGGATGTTGTTGATGGAAAAAAAATGATTAATCTGAAAGAAGACATACCTCTAGGAAATCATTTCTTAGGTCCTGACCAAAAAATAATCACCCCTGAAAACAAGGACATAAGCATGAGCCTTGATAACCTTGTGTTAGAAATAGCTGGTAAAAAAATTCCTTATTCAAAAATAAAGCCATTTGCAGAAAAAAACCTGGTTGAATACAAAGGGCAAGAAGTTCCTTCTATGAAACTAAGCCAGCTCTTAGAATTAGCAGGACAAGATATGAATAACAAGGCTTTGATACTTTATGCAAATAATTATGCAGTAAGCATTCCTCCTTGGAGACAGCAGGACTTAAGAGTGCTTTTTGATAAGCGTTCAGGAAAGAATTATGGTGTTGACACCAAGCTTACTGGCGGAGAATTATTCAATAAAGCAGCTAGTATAGGAGGGTTTTACAAAATAGATGTAACGCCCATGCAAGCCTAACCCTTCAACGCAAACTTAATCCTTCAAAGTATCATTTATGCCTCTTCTTATCTCTTCCCAGTATTCCCTTGCTGCTATGTACTTGTCTTTCTCAAACCTAGCCACCCACTCCTTTGCAACTGTGTCCTCAGGGTTTTCTCTTATGAATTTTCTCAAGAACTCAAAGATAATATCAATTACTCTCTCGCTCTCCCAGAAAACACTCTTATTATTCTGATTAATATCCTGCACTAATTTCTTGTGGTGAGCAAAAAAATCAATATTTAAGTTAAAGTGCTTGTTAATAATGTCTTGGATTACTTCCTCTATCCATCCCCTGTGAAACCTGCAGCAACCAGAGTTATCTGAATACAACTCTTTTATCATTCTCTCACTATTCTTTTTGCCAAGCTCATAAGGATTGGCTATGCTGTACTTGTAATACTGGAAATACTTGCCCATTATCGGCATAGGACTAAATAATCCAGGTCCCCAGTACATGTTAGGAACCATGCAGCCTTCATTTCCAAAAGCATTGAATACTGCTAGGTTAATAGTTTTTGTTCCAAACCTATTATCAAGCTCTTTTGATGATTGTCTTATGCTTTTGCTAAACATGGGATTGGTTAATACTAGATTTATTATTTGTATGCCTAGCTCAGCATTGTTATTAGAATCATTAACAATATCAAAGTTTTTCCAATCAAATTTGGGCATTAAGGTTAAGCCAAGATCCTCCTTCTTAATAATACCCTTAGCCAAGCACTCCATTACCCAGCTCACAATCCCCCCTGCTTGGATTGCATCAAAGCCCATTGCATCAGCATAATGATTAAGCCTTTCAGCTGCTCTCTGGTCAAATACTCCGCTGTTGGGTCCTAGAGCTTCGTAAGGCTCATAATCCTTTTTATACTCATCCCTCATCTTTTTACAAACAGCAGGACAGGCTTCTCCACAAGTCTTAAACTTTTTTGGCTTGATGGTCTCCTCATTAAACTGTTTTAAGTAGTGTTTCTTGATAAAATCAGTGTGTATCTTTATCCTGTCTTCATCAGAAAGATAAATAGAGGAATAGTTAAAACTAAAAAGCCAGCTATCAGTTGCAGAATAATTAACACCAAGGGTTCCGCCTGACTTATACTTAGGATCATATCTGTACTTAGTGGTTGCTTCTGTGTCTTTAATCATCATTTTTTTCTGAAACTTATCCTGAAAATACTTGTTAAACTCATTAATATTTGTCAAGCTATCATCCTTGTAGTCACCACCATAAATAATAGCAACAATCTTATGTTTCTGCACTAGTTTAGAGCCTATGCCTCCTCTGCCTGCCCAGCAATCAACAAAGCCTGGCTTGCCTGCTTCAATATAAGCAGAGCCAATAGCTCCCATATTGGTTTTAAGAGCAGCAGGGCCTGTTGCTAGAATCCTCAGTTTGCCAAAATCATCAATACAGTGATTATATTCATCCTTATAGTTATCAAAAACAAATTCTTGTAAAGCATAGAACCCGATTTTATCTTTGTATCCCTTCCATATCTTTTCTGCATCAACTCTTTCAAAAACAACACTAAATTCATCCTTTTCTCTCTTCAACTTTAAAACACTGTGCTCAGGGCAACTATTTTCAATAATCACATAATTAATACCTAAATGCCTGAACACCATGGCTGCTCCACCCATAGTAGAGATATAGAAATTATCCCAAAGAGGAGAATGACCACAAAAAATTAATCTTCTTGTGCTTGGTATTATTGAGCCAGCAAGCACTCCAGAGCCAAAAAAGAACTTGTTATCCTCATTTGCATACTTAAGAGCAAAGTCAACAGGACCAATGACATTTTCATCCTTAACATCCTCTACTCTGAATTTTCCGGTGGATGCATCAATATATAAGACTTTTTGGGGTATCATGTACAACCCTCTTTTTTATGTAAAAACAATAGCTGGTTTACCAGGCAAGGCATTCTTGGCTTTATCATGCTTTGAATCCTTCTCAAGCGTTATTTCAAACTTGGTCTTAAACTCTTTTTCTAGCTCAACAACAAAATCACCAAGAGCTTTCTTTTCATCCTGCTGAGATATTACAACCTCTGGTATCTTATCAGGGTTCTTCACAAATTTTGGAACAAAATTTGCAATTAATTTACTATGGGTTTTATCTTTTGCACTAAGTACTTTTATTAATTTACCAACATCCCTTGTTTTCTCTATCTCCTTCTTCAGATTAGTAATAAACTCGTATTTCCAAGTATTAGCAATAATAAGCACTACTTTACTAGGCTTGGTCAAGCCAGTTAACTCTTGTAATGCAAGAATATCTTTTCTTACCTTTATATATAACTCTTCAGCTGCCTCTACCTTCTCATCAATCTTCTGCTTATCACCAACAGGCCATTTTTCAAGACTAATAAAACCTCTATTACCCAATTTTTCCCATAATTCCTCTGCAAGGTGAGGAGCAAAAGGTGAGAGTAATAATAACAAGTTGTTTGCAGCACTGTTACTTATCTCGTCTTTAGTGTAAAGATAATTCGCAAACTTCATAATACTAATAAGAGCAAGATTGTACTTGAAAGAAGATATATAATCAGTAACCTCAAGAATGGTTTTATGGGTCTTGCTCTCCTGATTCTTAATAACCTTATTAACAATCTTCTTATTAGTAAGCATGTCATAAACCTTCACAAGGAATCTATAAGAGCCCTCAACTGCCTGGTCATCCCACTCCATATCCTTATCAGGACTAGCAACAAAAACAAGGAAAAAGCGTGCAGTGTCAATACCATAATTATTCTCAATTTCTTCTTGGGTCACCACATTGCCCTTGCTCTTGCTCATCTTAACACCGCCTTTGCATAGCATACCCTGATTAAACAAGTGAAGGGTGGGTTCATCAAACTCTAACAAGCCAAGGTCTCTTAAGAACTTGCAATAAAATCTAAAATAAATAAGGTGCATAGTTGCATGCTCTTTACCACCAATATAAGTATCTATGGGCATCCAGTACTTTACTTTCTTTTTATCAAAAATCACTTTGTTATTCTTTGGATCACAGTACCTTAAAAAGTACCAAGCAGAGTCAACAAAGGTATCCATGGTATCTGTTTCTCTCCTAGCTTCTCCGCCGCACCTAGGACACTTGGTATTAACAAATGCTTCAATCTTTGCAAGGGGATTACCACCAGAAGCATCAAACTTGACATCTTCAGGCAGTTTTACAGGCAAGTCTTTTTCAGGCACAGGAATTGTTTTAATACCTTCTTTTGAAAACAGGTTTTCTAATTCTGTAAGTTTCTTAAAATTTTCACTCTCAGCCATGTGACCATAATCCAATAGATGAATATCAGCAACATCTTTGAACCTAGAGATATAAGAATTTCTTATCTCCTCATTAATCCAAGGGTCTTTTTTCCCAAAAATAAAAATTATTTTCTTAGCATTCTTTTTTATCTTTTCAACATCAATGTCTCTGTCCATATAGTTCTTGAAAACATTTAGTTCATCCTGTCCGAGCTCTTTGCAAGTAACATCATAATATTTTTTTGAAGGCCTTGTTCCAACAGGAGCAACAAGCACTAATTTCTTAACCTTATATTTCTCAGCAAGTTTTAAAGCAAGCAAGCCACCCATGCTGTGGCCAACAATACTCATATTATTATTGTTAAGGCCTTTAATCTTATTTTCTGCAAAACTAAACCATTCATTAAACTTTGGTGCGTCTGTGTTAGGCTGGTCATAAGCATAAGCCTTGTAACCTTTAGTTTTCAAATCTTTAACAAACTCAGGGATAAAACCAGCTTTAGATGTGTCTTCCCAGCCATGCAACATAAGAACATCTTCTTTACCGCATTTATCACAATATATAACTGGTATTGGGCAGCCCCAGAACCTCTGCCTGCTTATCAACCAATCCCTTAGTTTGTACTGAACAGTTACCTTACCCCATTTGTTCTTTTCTAAAAACTTGTTAATATCTGGTATTGCGTCTCTGTTGTTCATGCCATTGAACTGCTCAGAATTAATCATGTTACCGTCTCCCATGTAAGCCCTGGTCATCTTATCAGGACTAAGGTCAAACATAGCAGGATTAATAACTACTTTTATTGGAATCTTGTACTTCTTTGCAAACTCAAAATCACGCTGGTCATGAGCAGGCACAGCAATGATTGCACCAGTGCCATACTCATAAAGCACAAAATTAGCAATATATATGGGTATTTTTTCCTTTGTAACAGGATGAATAGCAAATCTACCTATGAACACGCCCTCTTTTTCTTTGTTCTCAGCAGTTCTTTCAAACCTGTCCTGTAGCAATACTTTTTGAACAAACTTCTTAACCTTACCCCTATACTCTGTTCCTTTAACTAACTCCATAACATCAGGATGTTCAGGAGCATACACTAAGAAAGTAATTCCCCATAGAGTGTCTGGTCTTGTGGTAAAAACACTGAACTTTTTATCAGAACCTTCAATCTGAAACTCTATTAGGGTACCATGACTTTTACCAATCCAGTTCTTTTGCATAAGCTTAACATCCTCTTGCCAGTTCTTAAGTTTGTCAATATCCTTAAGAAGCTCTTCTGCATAATCAGTAATCTTAAAGAACCATTGATTCAAATCCTTTATTTCAACAGGGGTGTCTGTATGAGCCCAGCACATACTTCCATGGACCTGCTCATTAGCCAAAACTGTTTTACACTTAGGGCACCAATTAACAGCAGCCTTTCTCTTAAAAGCAAGGCCTTTTTCAAACATCTTAAGAAAAACCCATTGATCCCACTTATAGAAACCAGGGTCATGAGAGTAAATCATTCTATCCCAGTCATAGCTTAAACCAAGGGCTTTCTGCTGCTTAACAAAGTTTTCAATGGCTTTTTCAGTGAAAATCTTAGGATGAGATTTAGCCTTAATAGCAGCATTCTCAGCAGGAAGACCAAAAGAATCATAGCCCATAGGGTAAAGCACGTTAAAGCCATTCATCCTCTTAAAACGAGCAAATACATCACCAATAGTATAGTTCCTAGCATGACCCATGTGCAAGCCATATGAAGAAGGATAAGGATACATCTCTAATACGTAGTATTTCTTTTTGTTCGGATTCTCAACTACCCTAAATATCTTCTTATCTGCCCATTTCTTCTGCCATTTCTCAGCAATAGCCTTGAAATTAGGCAGTTTAGTTCCTGGTTTAGGTTCTTTGGCCATAAGAGAAAAGATGATTAGAAGAGATATTTAAAGGTATTGGTAGTTAGAAAGAAATGAGTAAGTGCCAAAATATTTATATAATTCTAAAAGTAAGATTAACATTATAATGAAAAAGGAAGATGCTACGCTTTTAATTGGATTAATACTGGTTGTGGGAAGCATTATTTCCTCTGTAGTCTTTGGTTTTTATTTTTGGTACAGTTTCTATGTGATAGGCGCTTTCATGTTTTTTGGAAGTCTTAATTATAAACTAGGCTCTAAATCTGTTTTCTCTTATGTTCTTAATAGGAAGTATAAACCTTTTTTACTCATATATACGCTAGGCTTGTTCTTAGCTCTTCTTGTAGATATTATATACGGAAGAAACATAGCTACCTTATGGTATTATCCTAATCTAAAAGGAATATATGATTTTGTTTTTCCTTTATTATTCTATTATCCTTTTGGTGGGCTTCAAGTATATGAGATATTCTACTTTTGCAAAACAGTTTTAGCCAAGAAATTAAAGGATAAAAATATTTATCATCTAGGAAAGAAAGTAAAAACAATTATTATCGATGTGCTAATCCTATTTTTTATTCTGGGATTGCTGGTGCCACTTGTAAACCTATTGTTTAATGCAAACAGACATGCTAATGAGATAATGGTTTTTATAATGATATTAACTGTCTTCTCAACTGATGCTTTGGTGTATAAGATTAATAAAAAGTCTGTGGTCTTAGAGTTTATTCAGGGAAACAAATTAATAATAGCAACTCTTGCACTGAGCTGGATTATCGCTGTGGTCTTAACCGAAGTTCCGAATGTGTTTTCCTGGGAATGGATTTATCACAACGTCCCTTTTATCAATTTTGAATTCTTAAAAATCAATATCTTAATCTTCACATTTGGTTGGTTCTTCCTAGTATTTGTTCCTGTTAGAGGTATAGACTTGATTAAACTCTTGTTCAAATTAAAAGAGGAAAAGGCAAGACAGGTCAGAAGGTTACACTAAATCCTTCATCTCTTCTTTATAGATAGAAATAATTTCTTTTTTGTGATAGCGTGGCAAGGGCGTAGGATATACCTTAAAGAACTTTTTCCTGAGCTCGCCCTCCCTTGCTTTGGCTTCTTGCAAATATTTTCTCTTAAACTTATCTATCAGATAACCCTTAACCCCAGCACGATAAGCCATGAGAAAAGCTAATAACTGCTGGTCTCTTGCCTCTTTACTAAGTTCGTAATGGTCCACTTCTTTACCCTCAAACAAGGCGTAGTGTTTCTCATGTTTTTTATCCAGCATCTCTCTCTTAAAACCAACTGCTCTCGGATGTTTCCCTATTGCGTGTGTAAACAAGCTCAGCCTTGCTCCTTTGTTACAGTTATGACACCATCTCTCCTCATCACAAGCATCTAAACAATCACATGAAACCTGGTACTTAGCAAATTCTGGGTAGCGGTGATGCAATATCTTTGTGATAGCAATATTGGTTAAGGGTCTTATAATACTGTAAACCCCTGCCTCCCTACCAGTCATCTTCTGAATCATTTTGTGCTGCTCCTTTGTAGCCTTGCTGGTCTGATCAGGAGAAGGCCATGTTAATATGTTATCCTTGTTAACAAAAGGGAAATCCATATCTTTTTGATTACCAATTAATATTTTATCAGCGCCAAAGAAATGAGCAAGAGGCAAGCTTATAAAACAAAAGCCTGTAATCATGTGCATATAACCTAAGCAGGTTTCCATAGTATCCCAAGTCTCAAAATCATTGAGCTTCTCAATACTATTCTTCAAGAATACCAGTTTTATGCCTTGTTCTTTGCACAGCTTCTTAGCATGTTTAATCTTAATCTTGTTTTCAGATGGGCTTACAGTGTCAACAATATAAACAGCTATTGGGTTAAGACCAGCCTCTTTAGCAACTGCCAAGGTCAACAAGCTGTCCTTACCACACGATAAAGGGATAATGCTTTTCTCATCCAACACCTCATCATAAAAAGGTTTTCTTGGCCAGTCATCTCTGAAAACCACTTCTGTGCTAAGAAACCTCTCAACAAGCTCCTTGGAGTGTTGCTCATAATCATGACTAGCAGAAGGAATACCCTCCAATACCATGCGCTTAAATTTTTTTTCAAAAAAAGGTTTGGTGGTGTTGTAAACAATTCTCTTGAAATCCGAGACAAAAGGCAAATTAATAGTTAAGAGATAAGCCAAGTTATCAACCAATACTTGCTGAGACTTGCTAGGATAAGTGTACCAGACATTAGAAGGATAGATAAGGTCAAATTTCCTTTTACCATAGCTTAATCTCACTCCATCAGCAGTAATACTAGATCTTAACTCAATGCTTTTAGCCACTAATAATATTAATTGAAGAGGTTATTAATAAAGGTTTGGTAAAAGATAAGAAATAGATTAGAGATTTTTAAAAATTCTTTCTTTAAATAATGAATAAAATCTGTGTGCAATTTTTTTGGCTTGTTGTTTAAGTTCCTCTTCATTCATCATTGTAGACTTGTAGTTCTCAAGTACTTTTTTTCCATTAATAAAAACCGTGTGTGCCATACATCCATCGTCTGCAAAGATAAGATCTGCTAATAGGTTAAAGCCTGGTATAAAAGGGTACTCGTTCTTTGACCATAACACCAGGTCTGCTTTTTTGCCTTCCTCAATTGTTCCTATTTGTTTCTCCAAACCCATTGCTTTTGCGCCATTAATAGTGAGCATCTTAAATAGGGTTATGTAATCAATAATATCTGCTTTTTCATACCTGTCTGCAAGTTTATCATGAGCAGCATGAGCATCACCAAGCACTCTATTAGAATTATTATTAATAGCAGCATCAGAGCCAAGGCACACATTAACACCTTCGTCAATGAGCTCTTTCATAGGACACACGCCTACTGCTACATATGAGTTGGCTCTTGGGCAGTGCACAACATGGGCTTTTTTCTCAGCCAAAAACTTAATTTCTTCAGGCATCAGCTTGGTCATGTGAGCAAGGGAAACCCTGTGATTCAAAGCACCTGTCTTGTATAAATGCTCAACAGGCCTGTGCCCTGTTCTCTTCATCACAGACTCAACATACTTATTGGCCTCAGCAGCGTGCATATGAAAATAAACATCATACTTCTCAGCCAGCTTCTGCATGCCCAGGATTAATTCATCAGAAGCATACCTCACATTGGCAACTCCGAAATGAACCCTTACAAGGTCAGAGTGATACTTTTTATGAAGCTCTTCTGCTGTCTTTATTCTCTCCTTAGTATCCCAGGTCTTAGCTCTAACAGATTCATCTTTTTCATTAGCCTCAATATCTTTAGGAATCATGGTGCAAGCAGCCCTTACACCCAGCTTGTTATAAAGCTTTATCTGGGTTTCAATCTCTGAACCCACAGAATAAAAGCAAGTGGTTCCTGCTCTCAAGCCTTCAAGAACAGCCAGGTAGGATAACCAATACTTGTCATCAGGTTTTTTTATCTTATCAGTAGCGTGCAATAAATCCATTTGCTTGTCATGGCTAATGCCAACACCCAAAGCCCTGTTAAACTGCTGCGAAGGATGGAAATGCGCGTTAATAAAACCTGGCGTAACAAAGAAATCTTTTCCATCAAAAACTTCATCAGCATCAGAAGCATTAATCTGTTTATCTATCCTTTTAACAAGGTCATCTTCAATAAGAATATCAATACTGTCCTGCCTGTCAAAGTTTTCTCCTACAAAAGTAGTTGTGTTCTTGATAATAGTTTTCATAGTAGCATGAAATTTAGTGTCTAGAACTTCTTAAACTGAGTAGCCATATCCAGCAAATCAACATGTCCTAAAAATAGTGCTCTGCAACAATACCTCTCTAATCCTAGCTTGTCAAGAACCTCTTTTTTATCCTCGCCTTTCTTTACTCTTTCAACATACTCCTCCCATAAATGAGCTACTGGTTTGTTGCATGAAAAACATCTGATTGGTATAATCATAATTTCACCTCCAGAGAAATTATGGTATTGCAAAAATTTTCAATTTTAGCAATAATCATCATTCCACCTCCTCATCTATAGCTTTTTTGTCTACGACTCCGAGCCTGCCCATGCCTATTCGGCTTTGCCATTTCCTTACGTCGAACATCAGCAACAAGAAGCTGCCTGTCATAATCAAGGAAGACCTTCTTTAACCTGGGACTGTAATCTGCTAATACCTTTGCAATTGCTAGTCTTGCAGCATCTGTCTGGCTCGAAAGGCCTCCACCAACAACATTCACTTTTATATCCACATGATTAGCTATTTCTCCTGATAACAATAAAGGCTCTCTAATTCTTAACCTGTAAATCCTTGGCTTATAACTATCCAACTCTACATCATTAATCCTAACAATGCCAGTGCCAGGACTTAGAGTAGCTCTTGCAACTGCTCTTTTCCTCTTACCATGCGCATTAATAACTTTTTGCTCCATTTTATTCATTTTTTATTTTTTAAATGAATCAACAAAAACTTTTGTTTTTGTGTTGCATAAAAATAAATTTTTACACCAATTCAAAATTTTTTAAATTTTGTTTTAACCATATCATACCTCATGCCATTTAGCTCCTAAAAACCTACACACCTCTCCCACACTAACCTTTTTAAGAGTTATCAAATTATCAGCATTAGCCTTAGGAAAGGTGTCAGCAGCTTTACCCTTGAATTTCTCAGGCACCCCTATATGGCAGATTACTCTCTTTAAAGCCTCTCTTCCTCGTTTCTTGCTCATAGGAAGCATGCCTCTTACAATCCTCTTCATAAAGCGGTCAGGCATTCTAGGAATAAAAGGTCCTTTCTTAGGAACACCTCTATCTCTTTTCTGTTTATAACTAGCAAACACATACTTCTTATCACAAGATATCACTGCTTTTTCACAATTAATAATATCCACTCTTTCACCTAGCAAAGCCTTCTTAGCTGCTATGCTGGCAAGCCTTCCAACAACCAGGTTAGTAGCATCTAATAACATTTTCTCAACCCATTAACCTTATTTTTTTACCCTGCGGATTCTTATCTAAGAGCTCCTTAATACTAATAGGGTTTCCTTTCTCCTTAATCTTTTTATAAGCCTCATCTGAAAAATTATAAGCAGCAACAGTAACCTTCTTGTTCAACTCTCCTGTTCCCAGCACTTTACCAGGAACCACAACAATCTCATTATCCTTAGCATACTTCTCTATCTTGTAAACATTAACAATCCTTCTCTTACGCGTAGGTTTCTCTAGGTCAGATGCAACTCTTTTCCAAACAGCAGCTTTGTTCTCTATTGCTGTCTTTTTCAAGAGCTGCAATAATTCCATGAGTTGCTTGTTTTTCTGTACGCGTTTCATTTTCTTAATTTTTTATGAGTATGATGCGGGGGACGGGGCATTCAGAAAAACTAACGTTTTTCTGGGCAATAAACGCAGTTTCTCGTTTGAACCCGCGCAGACACTAAGTCACATGGCCCTCAACCATGCCCGTCTAGTCGCCATAAGCATTGACCACTCCGGCACCCCCGCGTTTATGAGCGGGGTAAATGATTTACCAACCTACTTGGCTTTTGCAAGCAAGTCATTAAACTCATCAAGCTGCTTGTTATAACCATCAACAGCAGCAATAACAATCTCTTTTGGCTCAAGCTGGCCCCAAGACTCAATTGTCAAGAGGAAAGTGTTCTTTGGCACCACTCTTATCTTGCCCTTGCTAAGACTAACACATGCATCGCACAGGGTGCAATCCTCGACTTTATCCTTTACAAGCTCGAGCTTGTCACTCTTAACAATAAATATATCTTTGGGGCACTGCTCAACAATCTCTTCTTTGTTAGCAGGCTGCTTATCAATATGAATATCAACCAGTTCCTTATAAAAAGCAAGGCACGGACTCCACTTTGAATGCATCTTTCCAAGACCCATCACTGCTACAGCCTCAAGTATCAATTCCTGTCCGTCTAAGAGCTTAACAATAGGCATCTTTGGAAAAACAGGTTTTACCTTTTGGTCCTTGGTCTTAATGTCACTTGCATACACAATGCCAGGGCCTTTGGCTTTAAGAGTCATTTTTAACTGGCAGTGAGCACAACCCTCACCTTTACACTTGCATTCTGATGGAAGATTATAAGATTTGAGATCTGTTCTAAAAGGTATTAATCCTAGCCGATGAGCAATTATCTCGTCGTATAAGCCTGAATCATTCTTTCTGAACTCAACATCCTCTATTGCCAGTACAGGTACCTCGCTCATAAAAAGTCTTCTTAGAGTGTTAGCATAACTAGCATCAACACCACTAAGCTCAAAAAAGAGCTTTTCTTTATCCTTATCTTTTTTACTTGATAATTTGACTTTCATCATGTTAAACACACCCCTTATACTCTTCTTCCTCTTCTACCTCCTTTCTTCCTACACCCACCATGAGGAATAGGAGTAACATCTTCTATAAAACCAATCCTCAAACCAATCCTGGATAATGCCCTAATAGCTGCTTGTGCTCCTGGCCCAGGAGTCATAGGACCATTATGGCCTCCAGGGGCTCTTATCTTAATATGAACACCTGTAATGCCTTTGTCCATGGCAGTCTCTGCTGCTCTCTTAGCAGCCATCATAGCAGCTGTTGGGCTGCTCTCAAGACGATGAGACTTAACAACCTGGCCTCCTGAACTCATAGCCAAGGTTTCTGTGTTAGTAATATCTGTTATATGGATAATAGTATTATTATAAGATGAATAGATATGCGCGATTCCCCAACAAATATTATCTCTTCTCATTCTTGTTTTCACAAAAAATATTCTATTTTTTTGGGACAGCAAATCTCAGATTTGCTTGTTCCCTCGCGAGCAAAGTGAGCGAGCACAGTTATTATTTTTATTTTCTTTATTTCCCTTATATTTTAAACTTAAACTTTCATAGGTGCTCAAACGAGGCACAGGCTTACTTTTTTTTCTCTTGCTTTGCATTCTTTTTCTTACCTTCTTTCTTCTTCTCTTTCTTCTGCTCTTCTTCCTCAGGTTCCTTAGTTTCCTCCTTTTTTTCCACAAAACCTTTCTCCTCAATCGCCTCTATCTCTTCTTCTGCAAAAGTAGGAGGTGCTTCTTCTTTCTTCTCAAGCTTCTTCTTCCCAATCTTCTCCTTTGCAACCTCTTTTACCAATCTCTCAGGATGCTCTTCCTTGCTAAGAGAAGAAGTGGGCACGAACTCTATCAATGCTTCTTCTTTCAAATTTACAATATAACTAGGAAAAGTAATCTTTTTCTTATCAACAAGCACATGACCATGAGTAATAAACTGCCTTGCCTGCTTCATAGTTCTGGCTAAGTCTTTCATAACAAACAAGGTTTGAAGTCTTCTCTCAAGAATGTTTCTTACCTCAAGACCTAGCAGTGTGTCAAGAGCAGCTCCTTCTGTGAGTAAACCCATAGATATAAGGCGATGAATCAGTTGTTGCTCTTCTAGTTTTGACTGCTCATCAACCCTGCTAGCCAATTCCTTAACCTGGTCTTTAAATTTCTTAAGCAAAGTCTCCATACGCCAGATTTCTTTCTTGTTCTTAAGACCAAACTCTTTTATAAGCTTCTTCTCCTCCTCAATCCTGTCCTTTTGCCAAGGATGAGTAGGTGTTTCATACTTCTTCCTTATTCTTCTAGGATCTCCCATTTTTTACCTTTAGGTTGGGGCTCAAAAATCTTTGATTTTTGTTGGTTTCTGAAAGAAACCTCAAAATCTCTGATTTTGTTGTCCCATTGTATAATCCTCTAATCATAAGCTTACACTCTTCCAGACTTAACCTTCTTTTTTTGCACACCAAGTGAGCCTTTACCTTTGTTCTTTCTAAAATTAGACTTGGTCCTTTGGCCACGCACAGGCAAGCCCCACTGATGCCTTAAACCTTTGTAAGACTTTGTTTTTTTCATACGCTTAATATCCATCTCATGAATAAAATCAAGATTACCTGAGAACACATGCTTGTCCTCTCCTGTCTCATAGTCCCTCTTCCTATTAAACATCCATACAGGAATACCTGCTTTGGCAGGGTCTAGAATAACATTCTCCAAGGCTTTAACCTCTGAGTCAGAGAGATAACCTGCTTTCTTAGTAACACTAACCTTGGCTTTTCTACACACAGCATTAGCAAACATAATACTAACTCCTTTGATACCAGTAAGAGCATAGATTACATGTTTCTCTCCTTTAATATCATTATTCGCAACCCTGACTAAGTGCTTGAACTCCTTGTCTTCAGGTTTCCCAGGATTCTTTTCTTCTGTCATTTTTCTCAAGTTTTCGCCCGCTCACTTCGTTCGCTTTTAAAACTCATCAAAAGCTGTGCTTTTGGGAGTCCAAAAATGCAAAGCATTTTTGAGACTTGACTAAAGGCAAGCGGTTACAAAAAGCCAAAGGCTTTTTTAATTTTCAAATTAAAATTTGAACATTCCTAGCACAAAAACGTGCCGGAACCCCTTATAAGGGGACTAAACGAGTGAAACGAGCGCATGTCGCCTGTTTTTGGTCAACCTTTTCCGCTTCGCGCAAAAGCTTGAGGGCATTTGAAACCCATTAACTTATTAAACCCAAGAGAAATAGCTTAAAGCTTAGCAGCTCAAAAACCCTAATAGGCGCTATTCACTCGGGCTTTTAGACTGAAAAACAAGGATGTATTTATAAATGTTTGCATAAAAACTAATAAAAATATTTATTAATAAATCTCATAGTCTAAATAAGAATATGCAAAAAAAACAGTCTGAATGGAAGTGGCAGTGGGAAAAAATTTATGATACTAATCAATGGCTTTTTACTGAGTGGATTTACCCTACAAAATTAAAGGATTTTAAAGGTAAGACTGCTCTTGACTGCGGTTGCGGAGGAGGTCAGCACCTGAACTTTATTGCTCCTTACTGCAAGCAAGGGGTTGGAATTGAACTAAATACTTACTCTGTTGCAAGAAAAAACACTAAGCATAACAAGAACATCAAAATCATAAAAGGTGATATTGCTGAAATAAAATTAAAACAGAAATTTGACTTTATTTATTCAATTGGTGTTTTACATCACACTGATAACCCAACTAAGTCTTTTAATAATATTAAAAAAATGGTTAAGAAAGGTGGAAAACTGATTGTGTGGGTTTATTCTTATGAAGGTAATTTTTGGAACAGAACTTTGATTGAGTTTTTTAAGAAACACTTCTTTTTAAAGATTAATAAGAAACTCCTTTGGATTATTTCAAACATTATCAATGCATTGATGTACATCCCCATATATACGATATATCTTCTGCCTTTGAGGTTTCTGCCGTTTTATGAGTATTTTGAGAACTGGAGAAGGTTAAGCTTTAAAAGAAACAATCAGACAAACTAAATGCTCCGCAGACCTTTTTTATTAAGAAAAGCACAATTAAGAAATGGTTTAATCCAAAAGAATTCAAACAAATTCATATTTCTCATTACAAAGGCGTCAGCTGGAGAGTATCAGGTGTTAAGAAATAGTTTTAAAACAGTAGAAGAACTAGAAACTAAAAGGTTACTAAAAAGCAACATTTAAATACTTAAACTTGTAAAAAATAAGGGTATGGAAGAAGACCTTGTTGATGAAGAAAAATTCATTAAGCACCATGAAGAACAGGTTGAGAGTAAGAGCCAGAAGGATGTGTTCTTTATCTGGATGCTTATAGTGTTCATTTCTGTGCTTGCCTCTCACTTTATGCTTAACTTCACTGGCAGCACACCAACTGGTTTTGTAACAGCAGCTGAGAGTATAACTGGCAATGCCACGCTCTTACTAGGATCTCTTCTGGTCATGTTCGCTGTTATCATGATAACTGCTGTTATACATTTTAGTACTGTGAGGAAGGATCATTAAGTTTTTTCCAAAAACCTTTTTAAATTCTTGTCTTATTCTTCTTCTAAATCATGAAAACCACTAAAAATAAAGAGGTTAGTGTGCAGGAGAAAGAAGAAGAGCCTAAGTCTGAGAGAACAGAGAACCTGGTGGCTATTGGTGTGTTCATATTCATAATCCTTATTGGTCTTGCTATTTTTACCAAGGGCTTTGGCTTGTTTGAAAAAGCAGGGAATGAGACAGCTAGAATCAGAATTCCTCTTGGAAATGACCCATATATTGGCAGTGAAAACTCTAAAATCCTAATAATTGCTTTTTCTGAATATGAATGCCCTTTTTGCACAGAATCTGAGAGCACTATGAAGAGTATAAGAGAAAAGTATGCTGCTGAAGTTGTGTATGTGTTCAAGGATTATCCTTTAACAAGGATTCATCCTAATGCATACAATGCTGCTCTTGCAGCTGAGTGTGCAAAGGAGCAAGATAAATATTGGGAGTACCATGACTTGCTTTATGAACACAACGACCAGTTAGAGCCTCATTATCTGGAGGAATATGCAGGGCTTGTAGGCTTGGACACAGAAAAATTCAAGGCTTGCTTTGAAACTCAGAAGTACAAGTTAGAGGTTGAGAAAGATATACTAACAGGCAAACAAGTTGGAGTCTCAGGCACACCAACATTTTTTATTAACGGCATCATGGTTGTTGGAGCAAAAGCAGAAGAGGAATTCATAAAGATTATAAACTCAGAGCTAGACGCTAACAAATAAGAATGAAATATGTTATTACAGGGGGAGCAGGGTTCATAGGAAGCCATTTAGTAGAAGAATTAGTGAAAATAGGAGCAGATGTTGTTGTTATTGATAACCTTTCAATTGGAAGAAAAGAAGTATTAAGAGATGTCTTGAATCAGATAAGCTTTGTTAAAGGAGATATAACTGATTTTGAACTTTTAAAAAAAGAGTTGGAAGGCTGTGATTTTGTTCTGCACCATGCAAGCCTAATCTCTGTTATTGAATCTGTTGAAAAACCAGAGCTTTACAGAAAAGTTAATCTGGAAGGCACAAGAAATGTTCTTGAAGCTGCAAGGCTTAATAATGTTAAGAGAGTTATTTTTTCTTCTTCATGCGCTGTTTATGGAAACACAGATAAGATTCCTCAGACAGAAAGCATGAAACCAGAACCATTATCTCCTTATGCTCAGTTCAAGCTTAAAGCAGAAAAGCTGTGTGATGAATATTATAAGAAGCATAAATTAAAAACCTTTATCCTAAGATATTTTAATGTTTTTGGCCCTAGACAAAGCTCTGAGTCCCAGTACGCAGGAGTAATTCCATTATTCATAAAGAAAGTACTTAACAATGAAACACCAATTATATATGGAGATGGTAATCAAACCAGGGATTTTGTATTTGTAAAAGACATTGTAAAAGCAAATCTACTCGCATGCAAAGCTAAAGCAGGCTTTGGAGAGCCTATGAATATTGGTTCTGGAAAAGAAATCAGGGTTAATCAGATTCTAAGGCTCATAAACAAAAATCTAAACAAAGAGATAAAACCCTTATTTGCACCTGAGAGAAAAGGAGAGCTTAGAAGAGCTTGTTCAGACAACTCAAAAGCAGAAAAGATGCTTGGTTATAAAAACAAGTATGATTTTGAACAAGGCTTAAGAGCAACAATTGAATGGGTTAAACAGGCAAATGTCTAAACAAAAAACCAGGTTATGGCTTAGGATTGGAAGGATAATTATTGGAATAGCCATTTTTATAATCCTTTATCTCAAGCTTGGATTTAAAGCAACCTTTGGTTCTATAAGCACAATAGGAATCCTTCCGATAATAATATTTGCAATCCTGTTCTTTATCTACACTGCTCTTGAAAGTGTGTGCTTAAAGATAATCATTGACAGCCTAGGCAAAAAAGTAAAATTCAAAAAGATAGTGCAGTACTATCTTATGAGCTGGGCAGTAGGGCAGTTCACCCCTGGCAACCTGGGCGAGTTCTCAATCATCTTTTTTCTTAACAAGGAAAAGCACATGAACCTAGGAAAAACCTCTGCTATTAGCATTGCTGATAAAATAATTACCTTTGCACTAATCTTCATAATAGGAGGGTTTGCAATGTTCTTCTACCTGCCTTTTCAGCAAGCCTTGACCTTGGCACTAATAATTGCAATCATTGGAACTCTTCTCCTCTTACTCGCTCTTAACACTAAGGTAAGAAACATTATTACCAAAAGGATTTTTAGAAAGAGTCATAAGACAGTAGACTTATTTGACAAAGACATTAAGACCTTCTTTTTTAAAAGAAAAAAACAAGTTGCTCTTAACTTTGGAGTCACTGCGATACGCTGGTTAATACTATTCATTGGAGTAAAAATCTTGTTTGATGCTCTGGGAGTGAGGGTCTCCCTGGGTCACGTCATCGGAATAATATCACTAAGCACCCTTGTATCATTAATACCAGTAAGTGTGAGTGGCCTTGGAATAAGAGAAACCTCTGGTGTTTATCTGTTCAAAGCAGTAGGTATATCAACTATTGCTTCAGGAACAATATTTGGAGTGATGTTAATTATAAGATATATACTTGCAGTTATCATCTTCCTGGTGAATAAGGTGGGACCTGAAGTGTTTGTGAAGGATGCGATGTTCATAAAAAAATGAAACAAACTAACAAACCCAATATTATCATCTTCCTAGTTGATGCTATGCGCGCCCAGAGTGTTAGCTGCTATGGTTTTCACTTAAAAACCACTCCTAATATTGACAAACTGGCAAGGGAAGGCATAAGATTTGAGAATGCTTTTACCTCAATTAATACCACTGACGCCTCTATTACTTCTATCATGACCGGCAAGCACCCGACTAGGCATGGAATTCATAACCAAGCAGAGAAAGTTACAAAGACTGAAATCAGCACTTTTTTTGCAAGAAAAAACCAAATGTTGCAATCCATCCTAAAAGAGCAAAGCTACCATACCTTTGGCCTTGACTGGTTGGGCAGATGGCATAAAACAGGTTATGATTATTACCTTAAAATAACAGAAATAAAAGAGAAAAAAATGTTTTTTCAAAATCTTGAAAAAATGCTGTCTAAGATAAAGCCTCTGCATAAACTAATGGTAAGACTTTATTTTTCTGAAAAACTAAACTGGCTAACCAATAAATTCAAACCTTATTCAGACGGTCTTGAGCTTGCAAAAAAAGCAGAGTCAATAATTAAGAATAACAAAAACCATCCTTTCTTTATGTTCATTCATTTCTGGGACACGCACGCACCTTACAACTGTTCTTCTGCTCTTCAAAAAAAATTCTTTGAAAAGAACCAACCCTTTATTCCTATGAAGCACCTAATAAATCAGCTCAAAGACAAAGAGGTGCGCAGCTTTTATGAGGCTCTCACAGGGTATCAAAATGATGCACGTCAAGTAATAGCCAGGTATCATGCAAGTATAAACTATTGCGATGAGATGATAGGAAGAATAACCACTTCTTTAAGACAAAAAAAAATACTTGACAATACAATCATATTTATAACAGCAGATCACGGCGAGAGCCTTGTGGAACATAACATATTATTTGACCACCACGGATTGTATGAACAAAACCTAAAGATACCTTTAATCATAAGATATCCAAAACTTGGTAAAGGAAAAGTTGTGAAAAATCTCGCAATGAACCTTGACATAACTCCTACTGTTATTGATATTCTTGGAATAAGAAAAAGATTTGACAAAGATAATGGTAAGAGCCTTGTAAAGCTAATGCAGGGAAAAGAAAAAAGAAAGTACGTATTTGCAGAAGAAAATTATTTACAAAAGAAGAGGTGCATTCGTTCTGAAAGATATAAATATATCTTTCCTCAAAAAGGTTTTAGGAAGTGCAAGCGCTGCGGTTATGTACATGGAGAGGTTGAAGAGCTGTATGACTTGAAAAAAGATCCAAAGGAAGTAAAGAATATTGTTAAAAAAAATCCTGCAGTTGCAAAGGCTCTAAGAAAAGAAGCTGGCAAGTTCTTTAAGGAAGATATCAATGAGAAAGAAAAAATTGTTTTTGTTGTTGATGAGATTAGAATTTAGAAATTCTGGCCTACTCCGCTTACCACAACCCCACGCTTTGTATGGGAACGTGGTAAGCTCCATCTTGGCCATGCCATTATTTCCTACAGTTTCCTACAGAAATAAGTGGCAATAATGGCACAGACGACCAGAATTTCAATAATTCAAACATTAACCTTGTAAACCTTAATACTAGGATTATTCTGTGGTGCTTGGAATTTTAACTCTAAATACTTGTTAAGGGAGGGATGCCATGGGTGGGTGATGTTCATTCTTGGCATTACTACAAGCACATCAAACTGGTTTGCCTTGCCTCTTTTATTAGGGTTAAGCTCTGTATGGATGGGCTCATAGGTTACGTTACTTGCATCTAGATATTCCCTCCAATCAGGCTTGTCAAGAACTTCTATAGGGTCAAATAAGCCAACTACCTGAGCATCCTGGTCAAAGATAAACTCTCCTCTTAGCCAGTAGGAATCCCAGAACAAGTACTTGACATTATAATCCTTAAATAACTTCTCTCTCTGCTCATTATTAGAGCCGTACAGCATAACAGCCAGATCTGCATCTCTTTGAACAGAATCTGTAACAGGAGAGAGGTGTCCTCTTGGAATGCTGACTATCTTTCTTCCAGTAAGAGCATTAATTGCAAACCCAAGCTCATGATTGGTAAGAATTGCATCATTCACATCTGTGTTCTGGATTATAAAGTCAGCTGCGCCTAGTAGAGGGCCTGGAAGAGAACCACTTTGACCAACCTGTATCCATCTATCTTCTTTTATGTAAGTATTATATATAAAAAAGTTAGTTAATAAAACTAGGATTATGACAAATACGCTTATCCCCAGCTTTAAGAGTTTATTCTTCACAGTATTTCTAATTATTGAGAGAAATAAACCTGAGAACATAAACATCAGTAAAGGAAGGATAAAGGTTCTCATCTCCTGAACAGGCACCTGTGCCCCTAGCAAAGGTTGAGTTATAAGGAAATGCCAGAAGATAAAGATAGTGCTAATGGTTATTAATAAAATAAATTTTATTGTTCTTGACCATTTTTTAACAAAAAATAAGGCAAGAATACCTAGAATAGTAAAGGCTACAAAAACAAAAGAATATTGATAAATAAAACTACCCCAGACCGCAGAAAAAACCCATCCTGCTCTGGCCATAAGATTAGAATAAAAATCTCCTCTTCCTTGCAATATTCTTAAATCAACTATTTCCCTAAGAGCAGGGTCACTAGAGGCCATATAACTTAAAGGAAGATACCAGTAAACTAAGGCAAGAGCAAAACCTATGACCAGAATGATAAGAAACAAGACCAAGTTCTTTTTCCATTGCTCCTTAAATTCTTGTTTGTTAAAAGAAAACTTTCTCTTATCATAATTAACATACTGACCTAGTAGCATGTATACTAAAAGAACTGGCATGAAAAGTAGGAGGTACAAGAACATGCTTCCATGGGACAAGCTACCTATTCCAAAAGCAAGACCAGCTGCAAGAGCCCATTTCCAGTCCCTGGTTTTTAGTACATAGTAAAGGCAGACAAAGAAAAAAAGGAAAAATGTTACCTCTGTGAACTGGCGGTACTTAATGATGGGAATTCTTGTGAAAAAAAAGAAGAGCAGAGTTGCTCCTAAGGCTGCTGACTTGTTTCTGAACAATAAAAACCCTAACCAATAAGCAAGTAAAAGAGCTATTATTGTAAGTACATAAGAAAAAGCAAACATTGCTTGCATTGCAGAGATATTGAAAAAACGAGCAATATTACCTGTAATAAGTGAGTAGATTGGAAAATAACTAGGAACTGGGTCATTAGTTGAAAAACTCTTAAATGCATCACCCCCATATTTCACATGGTTTATTCCCCCCATTTGATGATAGTAATCTCCTCCATACAAAGGGCTAGGTAGCTGTTTGAAACTTCCGATCAAGTTAGCCTGTAGAATCAAAATAATAATAATGCATCCTATAAGAACATAATCCTCCCAGCTAAGTCCTTTAAAAAAAAGCTTAAGTTTTTGCAAAAAACTGTTATTCCCTACCCCAGACCCTTCTAATTCATCTGACTCCTCTACTTTTTTTGTATTTACCATGTTACCTCTTCTTAATAAAAGTACATATCATCTAACATACATATCATTTATTTAATAACTTATTATTTGGATAAAATATTCTATTTATCAATATCAACTCATCCTCTTATTAACCAGGTCTGCTAATAAGCCAAAAAAGAAGATTTGAATGCTGAAAAGAACAACCAGAGCTGCAAAGATGCCAATTCTGCTATTATTTGAAAAATCCATCACTCCCTTAACCACGCCTGCTAGGAAGAGAAGAAAACTAGCAGGAACAAAGAACTTAAGAGGAGCAAAGTACAATGCAATTCTAAAAATCAAGAAGTTAAAACCAATAAAATCCTTTATAGGATTGATGCTTGACTTGCCTTTACGCTTAAAATAATTAATCGGAATATACTTTACATTATAATTATTAGCAAGAGCAGCAACCGTAAGGGTTGTTGTAAAACTAAAGCCATAAGGAAAAAGATTCCAGAACCTAAGAGCCATCTCTTTTCTAAAAACCCTTAAGCCTGAGTTCAGGTCAGGAATCCTGATACCAGTAACAATCTTTGCAACAATTTTAAGCATCCACTTAGCAGGCCTTCTAAGAAAAGGATCATAAGTCTTTCTGCCAGTTCTTGCACCCACAACCATGTCATACCTTGGGGTGTGCTTTAATAATCTGGGAATATCATTAACAGGATAAGTACCATCAGCATCAGTTATTATTATCCACTCACCCTGAGCCACTCTAAGCCCTGACTTCAAGGAAGCACCATAACCTTTGTTAACAGGATGATTAATCACTCTTATTCCCTGAATTTTCTTAAGAATAAGACCTGTCCTATCCTTAGATGCATCATTAATAACAATTATCTCATAGGCAAAGCCCTTAAGAGTTTGCTTTATATCCTTAATAGTATCAAGAATAGCTCTCTCCTCGTTATACGCAGGAATTAACACAGAGTATTTGATTTTCATTTTTTTCTAAGGGGTTCCGGCACGTTTTTGTGCTAGGAATATTCAAATTTTGATTTGAACATTCAAAAAGCCTTTGGCTTTTTGTAACCGCTTGCCTTTTGCAAGTGCTCAGAAATGCAATTTCTGGCACCGCAAAAGCTTTGCTTTTGCTGGCTTTGGGGAGCGAACGTAGCGAGCGGGCGAAAAGCTTCACCACTTAACCTTCCAAATAGTAACTCTCTGGCCATTAACAGTGGTAAGGTCACTGAAGAGTTCAAAACGAGTATTGTATCTGCCGTCAAGATAAAAGAGCTTGGTGAATAATGATTCTGAGAGCAAAGGATCTGTGAGCAAGGCTCTGGTGTTCTCCATGTCAATCACCACATCATAAGGAAAGGTTGAGTTAGGCATCTTAATCCTCTCAATAACACCATCTTCCTTGTAGAGCACAAACGAGGAAGGCACAGCATTTCCTCCTCCAAGCCTGTAGCCTGAGCTTCTATCATAAGAACCCACTATAAGGGTTGATTTCTCAGGATTATCCAAGTCAAGCACTACTCTTTCAATAACCAGGTTCTGCTGGTTGTCCTGTCTAATTGCTCTGTTAATATTACAAGTCATAGTGCCAGCACTAGTAATGGTGTCTGTAGCGTTCTCGTCTTCATCCTGCTCGGGTTTGCTCACCTTGCAACCAGACCAGCTTCCTGTAAGATAATTAGGCCAGGGAGCAATCCAAGTATTTCCTTCTTCTTCTGATGCCAAGGCTTGGACTTCATAGTAGTACTCAGTTGCATCTTCCTCTGATAAGCCGAGTTCTTCTATTAATAAGGGTATGGCTTCTTCTGCTTTTTTGTTCCTTGAATTAATATAGATAAATGCTTTGTTAAAGTCCCAGCTCCCAAAATGCCCCCACACACCTGCCTTACCAACCATGTCCTCACTTGTAATAAGGAAATTATCAGGAGGGTCGCAAAATACATAATCAAGAGTCTTATCTATTGCAGCTTTACTTATGCCTGCTTTCTCAAGGGTCTCTCTTGCCTCATCCTCATCCTGCATAATAATAGTTTTGGTAAGATTAACTGAGAGCATAATATCATCAGTATCCTTAAGAAGAGTAAAGTATGATTCTCTGCTTCCGCAGTCAAGCATTCTCAAAGTTTTAACAGCTTTTTCCTCATTATTAGAGATAAGAATGGTTCCCATCCAATGAGCCAAGAAATAATCCTGGCCCGCACCATCAACAGTTACTGGTCTGTCAGCAACATACTTAAACCAGTGACCAAAATCCCACCAGGAATTAATAATAGCATCCTCACTTGAGTTTTGCTTAATCCTTGTAAGAGACTCCCACCAACCATCATTCATGCTTGGCACTTCCCTCTCAGCAGTATAGCGTGCCATGTCCATGATATGGGTGGGATTATTAGGCTTATTAACAAAACCTATAGGGTTAACAACAAAGACTCCTAAAAGAATAGCCAGAACAACAGCAGCAACCACTTTCTTTAGTTTGAACTCTTCGGTAATCAGCTTAGTCAGCATTCTATGAGCAAGTCCAAGTCCTATACCCATAGCAATACCAAAAGCAGGGACTAGAAGAAGCACAAACCTGGTTCCCTTGGTACTAGCATATAATGAACCAATAAACCATAACATTAATAGAATTGCATACTTAATATCAATCTCACGCTTATCCTTAAGTAAGAGAACAAAACCTACTAGAATAGGAATAGCGAGCAGGATAAGATAAGTGATAGGTTCTAATCCAAGCACAGAATTGGATAGCATGATAAGAAGATAAATAAAAGACGCTCCTAAAAAGAGATAATCCTTTTTCTTAAGATCATCAGCTTTTATAAGGCTAAGCACAACTCCTAGAGCAGCTATAAAAAACAATAACTTTCCACCCACCTGTCTGATTGCTCCATTAATAGAAATAGGGTTAAGCTCTGCTACTGTGGTCTGAATATTAGGCCAATAATCATCATGAGCAGCAACCTTTATCTTGATTCTTGCTAAGGGTCCTCTGAAAGCCTCATTAATACTCTCTCTTCCACCTGTTAGTAAAGGAACAAAGGCTACTGAGCACACCAAGAATATTATTAAGACTATAAATGCTCCTCTGAGATTAATATTTGAAAATATTTTCTTAAAAGATTCCTTGTTAATAATTGACTTTAACACCACATAGCCTATGTATATAATCAATAATCCTAGTAACAAGTCAAAAACATACCACCAACCATCCCAGGCAAAACTAAACACCCCAACAAATAAACCTGCAACAACTGTGAGAATAACCTTTTTTACTAGGTTATCAGATTCAAAGCCCTCAATGAATAACCAGGTTACTAACAGAGCAAAGAAAACAACATAGGCATCTGTATCACTAAAACCACCTGCGGTTCTTCCAATAAACACAGGATGAATTGCCACTAGCATACCTGCAACAAAGGCACCGAACAAGCCTGCTCTTCTTCGAGCAATAAAAAAAGCAGGGATTACTGAGAGCGCAGATATAAGTACAGGCACCCAGAAAGCTGCTGCTAGCATTGAGATGTTGGGGTTAAATATTCTTAGGAACCTGTACAAATAATATATTATGTAAGGATGAAGATCAGGCGTGATTGGCTTGCCTACAGGAGCAAACTGGCGAGTATTATAAGGCTTACCATCTTTTAGAATATCTCCTGGATGCCCATTCAGTAATATGTTCTCAGCTCTTCTTAAGTGCTGATAAGGATCAATGGCTAATAGATAGGTCTGGCCTTCATCATTCTGAAGCCTGGACCGGAAATAATCAGAGGTGCTTTTTATCTGAGCCTCAATATTCGCTCCTTGGTCTTTAAGAATTATCTGCAACTGCTCATTAATGAGTTGTTGCTTATTAGCATCAGGCAGATTAGGATACTGCTGATTAATCTGAGCAGCTATGTTGTTACGAATAGAGTTAATAGCAGCATTTTGTGCCCATTCATCTGTTATTGGCAGACTAGCAGGAAAAGACCTGAAATAAACACTGAAAAAAATGCATACAAGCAAGAGAATAACTAGAAGAGTGTAGTTATTGAAAAATCTCTTATCAGAAAAAAAGCCTTTGAACTTTTTAAAATCAAGCTTTACTTCTTCTTCCTCAGGGCTATGCATAGTCTTATGTTCATGCTTACTTTCTTCCTTGCTCAAAAAATCACCCTCTCCAAAATCTTTAACAAATTTTAATGATTATTAGAGAAGAGATAAAGGGAATGGTTTAAATAGTTTTCGCACTCACACACGTCTTAAACATTCATAAAACCATAAAACCTAATCAAGCTTCATAAAAAATATAAAGAGGAAAAGAGTGAAAGGGCACAGTAGGGGGTAAAAATGGAGATAATCCAGATATTAATAATCATTTTTTCATTATTTGCGCTAAGCAGGGCTTTTCTAAGATTCAAGGATAACCGCTTAACCAAGAACGAGTTCATCTTCTGGGCTGTACTGTGGATTGCTGTGATAGTCGTTTCTATTATTCCTGGCATAACAAGCACAATTTCACCTTCACTTGGAATAACCAGAGGAATAGACTTGATAGTTTATATCAGCATTATTGTAATCTTCTACTTAATCTTCAGATTGTATGTAAAGATAGAGAACATGGAAAAAAAGATTACCTCAATTGTGAGGAGGATTAGTTTCAGTGCAAAGGTTAAGAAGAAGAAATGAAAAGATTCACTTAAGTTTCAAAAGACCGTCTGTGCCATTGTTGTCATTGATGTCGAACGAAGTGAGACAGCAATGGCAGGCACGGCGAGGCTTACCATGTTCGTATACGAAGTGTACGGTTATGGTAAGACGAGTATGGCTTTTGAAACAAGTAATAAAAATGAAACCAAAAATATGCTTTGTAAACCCACCTGTCCTGCTTAAGAGACCAGTGTCTGAGATAATCAGAAAACTTACAAAGAAAGGGTTTAAGACTAGTCTTTTGATTCCTAAAATACTTTTTAAAAGAAGGCATACTTCCCTGCATCATTGCAAGCAGGTTGAGAAGAGCAGAATCTATACTTATTCTATTATTAATCCGCCTTTTGTGAGTGCAGAGCAGCCCTTACCAATAACACCCATGTTCTGCATCAATACTTGGAAGGCTATTAAGAATAATAATATAATCCATATGTGGGTTCCTTATTATCTAACCAGCTTTTTCATCTTGCTAACCAAAAGAGTGTTTTTTCCAGAAAAAAAACTAATCCTCACCATGGATACTGTGCCAGGGTATAGTTTTAGTATGGGAAGATTTTGGAATACTATGTTCAAGATTTATAATAAGCTGTTTGGCTGGTTACTCTTTGGAACTCCAAGCATAATCACTCTTTATGGGGAGAGCATGCTACCCTTTGCCTTAAGAGCAGGTGTGCCTAAGCAGAAAATAAGGGTTATACCCACTGGTATTGACTTTAAGAAGTATGATAACAAGAGTAAACTCCAATCAAAAGCCAGCATAAGCAAAGAATTGAATCTAAAGCCAAGTACAAGAATTATCTTGTTTGTGGGTTTGCTAATACCTAGGAAAGGCGTTGATAAGCTGATAAGAATAGCTAATAATCTTAGAAGAAGAGATGTTGTGTTCTTGCTTGTAAGCGATGGCCCTAATAGAAAAGAGTATGAAAATCAGGTAAAAAAGTTAAGGCTTGAGAAAAAGGTTTTGTTCTTGGGCTGGAGAACAGACATGCACAAACTTTATCAAGCAAGTGATATATTCTTATTACCATCACAAGGAGAAGGCTTGCCAGGAGTGGTAATGGAAGCCATGAGCTATGGAGTGCCTTGTGTAGCCAGCAACATTCCCTGCATACCTGACTTATTAGAGAATGGTATAACAGGTTTTTTATGTAAACGAACTAATGTTAATGATTTTACAGCAAAGATTGGCAAGCTGTTAAGAAATAAAAACCTAAGAGAAAGAATTGCAAAGCAAGGAATAAGAAAAATAAAGGGGTTTGAGTGGAGCAAAGTGCTGAGCAAGTATGAAAAATTATATGTGTAAAGCAAGATGAAGCCAGGACTGTTAAAATATATGTGTTGTCCTTTTTGTAAGAGTGATTTTAAGGCACTGGTTAAGAGAAAAACAGGAACAGAGATAGTTAGTAGTTTTTTGGTGTGCAAGAAGTGTAATAAGAAGTATCCTATTATTAAAGGCATACCTGTTATTCTTGATGAGAAAAAACTCAAAGACTTTGCTAAAACTCAAAAAAACTGGGAGAACTGGTGGAAAAAGGTTAGGAAAAAGAGTGATATTGATGTATATGATAAGCTCTGGGTGCAGGCCTTAAAGAATCTGGGAGGAGAACCCTTGTTTAGACCAGAGCATTTCAAAGGAAAGATAGTGCTTGATGCAGGGTGTGGCACAGGAAGACATATTAAGTCAGATTTCTCTAAGCATGGTTGCAAAGAAATCATAGGGGTTGACTTAGGAGTGCAGGTGTTTGAAGCCAAAAGAACTGATGATGCTCCTAACACTCATTTTATACAAGCAGATTTGATGAATCTTCCTTTTAAAAAAGAAGTCTTTGATGTAGTTACATCTCATGGAGTACTACACCACACCCCTAATCCAAGAGCAACTTTTATGAGGATTTCAAAGCACCTCAAGGTAGGAGGCATGATGGCAATCTATGTTTATCACAAGGAGTGGGCTTATCATAAGGCTCATAAAAAGAGTTTGTTCCTGGACACAGTTTATGCTACTGGTGTGATGATATGGCTGGGTATAAGAAAAATCATTAGCAGGATGCCTCATCCAATAATTCATGGATTTGCTTATCTAATGGCTTTGAAGTCAACAATTGAAAGTACTCTTGTAAAGAACAAGATAACACGACCCCTAGGCAAAGCTCTTAGGTTTATTCCGCCATTCGCATACGTAGGAGTGAATTTTCATGAAAGACTGGTAAGGAACTATGACCATTACTCTGCAACATATAATTATTTTCAAGCCATAGAAGAAGTGATAGATTGGTACAAAAAAGCAGGCTTTAATGATATAGAAGTAACCTCTGTTCCTATAAGTATACGAGGGATAAAAAAGACAAGAATTGAGAGTCCTCTTAATGTAAAGATGTATGAGCTTGTTGACCATTTCAAGTTCAGGCAAGAATGGGACAGGGTGTATGCAAAAAGGAGGGGAGCAAATGAGTAAAAAAAGAATCATATATAAGAACCAGGATGCTGAGAGCATGCTTAAATGGCGCTCCAAAGAAGCAGATGTTTATCTTAACCTAGAAAGGAACTTTCATCAGATATTATTTATTCATAAATATAAGAATCTAAGCCAGCCCAGAAGAATCCTTGAGTATGGATGCGCTTTTGGAGACCTCTTGGCAATAATTCAAACCCTTAACAAAGAACACACGATTTACGGGGTTGAAGTAGTAGAAAAAGTTGCTCATATAGCAGAGAGCCAGATAGGGCAAGATAGGGTTTTTATTCAGTCATGTGAAAAAAAGGTCCCTGTAAAATCAAGCTCTATAGACATAGCCTTTTCCTTTGACATGATAGAACATGTTGGTTCTAAGAAAAAAATAAAGCAGATGCTCAAAGAAATTAACAGGGTGCTCAAAGACGATGGTTTGTGCATAATAGTAAGCCCTAACTTTAGCTGGATTATGAAATTAATCTACAATTTTACAGGCAATAACTGGATGAATAATAAGGAATTTCATCCCAACCAGTATACTATGAAACAGCTAATAAAAGAGGTGGAAGAGGAACTTGAGATAAAAAATATAGATAAAGGATTTGACCTGAATTTCTTCACAAGAATTCTATCCAAGTTTGGGGTTTACAAACATTTATGCATTGTGGCTGGGAAAAAGTAAAAAATAATAAGAAAATGATTGAAAAATATTGAAAAAATGAAAAGATTATTCTTTCTACAGAAAAAGAATGAAGCACTAATAAAAAACCTAGGAAAAAAAGATGTTATTATTTATCTTGATAATCTCTCTAGCGAGGAAAATCAGAAAAAACATCACACTATCGGGTATTACATAAAGAAACTTGAAGATAAAACTATACAATTTAGATACTGTTATGAGATGAGATGGGCACAAGCATGGGCTTTTAAAAAAAGGAATAAGAATGATAATAAAAGTTTTGCACAAGAATTAGTGTTTCAAGGAAAGAGTTTATGGTATCCCATGGAATTTATTCTTCATTATGATGTAGATTACCTTAGTCATGAATGCCCTCTGTCCAAAATATTACTTTATATAGATTGTATTAACATGATAATAAAAGAAAAAAAGCCATCCCAGGTAGTAATTGAGAACGAAAAAACCTCATTTAATAGAGTTGTTGCTAAAATCTGTAGAAAAGAAAGAATAAGAATAACCAACTTGAAGCTTAAAGCGCAAAAAAAGAGTTTTTTATTCAGAATAGTTAATAACCCCTTACTCATAAGGAACTATGTTAAGAGCAGGATTCTTATAAGAGTATTAGTAGCAAAAGTGTTTTGCAAGCAAACCAAACCAGAAAAGATTCTGATATCAACCAGTGATAGATTGAGTTATAAGGAAAATAGAAATGATGTTTTTTGGGGTCCTATTATTAAGGTAATGGAAAAGCAAAGCATACCTTATAAAATGGTTGAGTATGATAGGATTGAGACCTTGGATGGGTTTAAGAACTTAAAAGAACGCTACATGCCACAGAAATATGATGCTCAATTCATAGGAACATACTACACCTTAAACACCTTGAAAGATATTAAAACAATGGTTGGTTTTTTAAAAAAGAAGTTTAAGGAAATGGATAAAAAAGGCTTTAAAGAGAGTTTTGAATACCAAGGAGTAAGTTTTTATGATTTAATTAGGTCTAGACTCAAAAAAATATTTTTAACCTATGCTTGGTACATCGCTGATGTTTATGCCATCACTAAAGCTGTTATTGAAAAAGAAAAACCCCAAGTTGTTCTAGTAGATCATGAGAAAAACTATTATGGAAGAGCATTAATAAGCGAAGCCAACTTTAGGAACATACCCTCTCTTTGCTTTGAAGGAGAGCAAATATTTGATAACTACATGTACCTAACCCAGATTCCAATAAAAGAAATTCTTAACAAAAAAAGCCCTTTATGGAGGCCTATCACTAATAAGAAATTTTTATGGGGAGAATATACAAGAGAATGGTATCAAAAAAAGAATTATTTTCCCAAACAAAACCTTAAGATAATAGGAGCACCCAAGTATGATTTTCTTAAAAGCCTGGGTAAAAAGAACCTACAAGAAATAAGAAGAAAATACAAGGCTAAAAAAGAGGAGAGACTAATAACTGTGATAACCAGGGCAAAGCCTTGGGAAAATGAATACTTAAGTATGATTTTTAAGAGTTTAAGAGATATTAAAAATCTAAATATAATTGTAAAGATGCATCCAAGAGACCCTATCTTAAACAAGAAAACAATAGAAAAAATAATAAAAAGGTTTAATATTAATGCAAGGGTTTCAAGGTATGAGAACAGCAGTAGATTAATACATGCCTCTGACCTGGTAATAACCTACTCCTCAACCCTTGTTTATGAATGTATAACCCTGAATAAAAAATTAGTCTTAGTCGGATTGGGCACTGACCCAACTCATACCTATATAAGAGAAGGATTTATTAAGCCATACAAAGACCTTTCTGAGGTAAGGAAAGGGGTAAGAGCTTGTTTATTCAAGAATAAAGGCATGAATGCTTCTTTAAGAAAGAAATTCATAAGAAAATACCTTTATTCTGATGATGGAAAGGCCAGTGAAAGAGCAGTGGCTGAGATTAAAAAATTTCTATGAAGAATACGCTATTTAGATAAGTTTGGTTGAAGTTAGGTTTAGTCGAAGATAAGTTTAGTCGAAGTTTAATTGAATATCATAAAATATATAAAACAAAAATCCACTCTTTAATTGGTAGGATTAATAAGAATTAAGAGGGGTATTATGGCTAGGAGTCGTCCAAGAAAATCAAGGAAAACAAGGGTTAGTATTGTTAATGGGTTTAAAGAAATACCTGAAAGCCACACCTATGTGATAGGCGAAGCAGGCAATAATCATAACGGAGAATTAGAAAAGGGTTATAAGCTCATAGATGTAGCCATTGAGGCTGGCTGTGATGCTGTTAAATTTCAGAAAAGAGATATTGATTCTATGCTTACCAAAGACAGGCTTGATAGGGTGTTTACCAATGTTCCTGAGTGGGGAGATACTTATAGAAAGGTAAGAGAACACATAGAACTGAGCTGGGAAGAATTTAAAAAATTAAAAGAGTACTGCAAAGGAAAAATTGATTTTATAGTAACCCCTTTTGACATTCCTAGTGTAAGATTTCTTGAAAAACTAGGGGTGGATGCGTATAAAGTAGCAGCCTTTACATTAACAGATATCCCTGTATTAGAAGAATTAGCAAAGACAAATAAAACTATAATCATGTCAGTAGGAATGGCAACTGAACAAGAAGTAAAAGACGCTCTTGAGGTTCTGGAAGGATATGATGTTGTGCTTCTGCATTGTGTTTCAAGTTATCCTATGAGAGCAGAGGATGCAAACCTGCAATGGATTCAGTGGTTAAAAAAGTTTGGTAAGCCTGTTGGATTCAGTGACCATGAGAACGGTATAACCTTTGGTCCTGTGGCTGTTGCCCTAGGAGCAAGAGTGATAGAGAAGCATTATACTATTAATAGAGCGCTCCCAGGCCTTGACCATGCAATGAGTCTTGAACCACACGGATTAAAGAAATTAGTAAGAAACATAAGAAAAGTAGAAAAAGGCCTTCAATGGTCAAAGCAAGAAAGAGAGGTGCTTCCAGGCGAACTAAAAATCTTTGATGAAAAAAGAAGAACCATAGTTGCAGCAAAAGAGATAAAAAAAGGGGAAAAGATAACACGAGAAATGCTCACAACAAAGGGACCTAACAGAGGGCTTCCCCCAAAAATGATTCCTGAACTAATAGGGAAACCAGCAATGCAGGATATTGAGGCTGACACCCACATCACCTTTGGAATGGTGAAATTATGATAATTGCTAAAATTGAAAATTTTTGCAATACCATAATTTCTCTGGAGGTGAAATTATGATATCAGTTATTATAAGGTCTAAAAATGAGGAAGAATGGATTAGGCAATGCCTTTATGCAGTATCTAAACAGGACTTTGTTGATTTTGAGATTATTCTGGTTGATAATGAATCAACAGATAAAACCCTTGAGATAGCCAAAGAATTTAATTGTAAAATAATAAAAATATCTAATAAAGAATTCAGTTATGGCAGAGCCCTGAACCAAGGAATCCAAGCCTCTAAAGGAGAATACTTAGCCTTTCTTTCTGCTCATTGCATACCCAAAAACACCAATTGGTTGTTCAGACTGCTCACCAATTTTGAGGATCCAAAGGTTGCAGGCGTGTATGGCAGACAAGAACCCATGGCTCATAGTGATCCCAGGGACAAAAGGGATTTATGGAACACCTTTGGATTGGAGAGGAAAGAACAAACAACTGATCCTTTTTTTCATAATGCAAATGCAAAAATCAGAAGAAGTGTATGGAAAAAAATACCTTTTGACGAAAAAATCTCTGGTGTTGAGGATAGGCTCTGGGCAAAAAAAGTGTTAGAACAAGGATATAAGATTATTTATGAACCAAGCGCCAGTGTATACCACCCTCATGGAATTAACCAAGCAGGAGATGTTAAGAGATGTGATAGGGTAGTCAGAGTAATTGAAGACCACAAACTTCATAAGTAAAGATGAAAAAAAAGAATGTTGTTGCAATAATCCCTGCGAGAGGGGGTTCAAAAGGAATAGCACGGAAGAATATTCTTCCAATTGGAGGCAAACCTCTTTTGTACTACACTGTAAAAGCAGCTTTAGATGCAAAACTCGTAGACAGGGTTATTGTTTCTACAGATGATAAAGAGATAGCAAAGGTTGCAAAAAAAGCAGGAGCAGAAGTGCCTTTTATAAGACCTGCTGAGCACTCTACAGACCTGGCAACAAGCGAAGCAGTTCTTTTACATGCCATTAATTGGTTAAAAGAGAATGAAAATTATGATATTGATATTCTTGTTTATCTGCAAGTAACAGACCCTTTTAAAAGAAGAGGGATGATTGATGCTTGTGTTAAAAAACTTATTGACAACCCAAAGAAAGACTCAGCTTTTGCAGTTAATCCAACGCATAAAAAGTACTGGCATTATGATGAGAAAGGTAAGCTGGTCAGGATAAGACAGACCAAAGAACATACTCCTAGGCAAAAGGACAAGGGTTGGTGGTATAGAGAGGACACAGGAATAGCGTCTGCTACCAAACCAAAGATACTCTTGGAAAAAGGAGTTAGGCTCGGAGATAATGTGTGGATACTGGAAAACCATGATGCCTTGTCAAGCATTGATATTCATGATAAAAAAGATTGGTGGATTGCAGAGACCATAATAAAGAGGCTTCAGAAAGAAAGGGATAAAGAGTATTATTTTAATGAGTGATATTTAATAAATGAAATTTAATAATTGAAATTTAATGGCTAAGGTCTACATTGAATATTCTGTTCTCATATGGTTGTCTATGCTCTCTGACAAATCTTAAAGCCTTGGCTACACCTTCTGCTAATGGAGTGTAGTCTCCTGTCTCTACCATACGCTTGCGTGTCTCTTCATCAGCTAGTTGCTTCATACTCATCACTAAAGCAACACAGCCTACCTTTAAGTATTCAGGAGCTGTGTTGAAATTCACACCAGAGCTTGGTGCTATTGGAAGGCTCTTATGCGTTGGATCCTGGTATTTTTTGATTATTGATGGACCTCCAAGTATGTCTGCTGGGAAGAACTTTATTATGTTAGCACCTTTGTTCATCTCTTGTAGCATCTGTTCCAGGTTCTGTGTTCCAGGAATAATGATTAAATTGTCACCTAAGTTTTGATAAGTTTCATGCCTAAATGTTGAACCACTAACCAAGAAATCTGCTCCTGCATGCATGGCTTGTTCAGGACTCGGAATTTGAAGGTCTGGAGCTCGTAAGTTATTTACTTTTTTTAAATATTCTGGATAATCAATAAGACTGGCAATCCCAACTGCTATGTGTGGGAATGCATCCTTAACCTTTTTCAGCCCCTCCAAGCAATTCGGTGTTCGAGCAGTAATCTCAAAACATCGCACCCCTGCTTTATATATTGCTTCAGCAGAAGGCATTAGTTCAAGGCCATAAGCTGGTGCAAAAACAGGCACCAAGCCATTGTCAAGTATTTTTTTGAGTGTCTCTTGCTTTTTCATTGCTTATCACCTGGAAGCTCATACATCTCAACTATTCTTTGGTATTCAGGGATAATTACTCCTTTATCCCCTCTTATCTCAAAGAATTTCTTGGTATCAACCTCTCCCTCACGCACAACCTGCATCACTCTGTGCTTGGTCACCTGTGTGAATCCAGGTCGCTTATGCCTAATAGCGTACTTAGACAAGGAAGCGTACAGATAGTGGTTGAACCACCCCATCTCCCTTGTCAAAGGGTCTTGTTCAAAATCTCTTTTTGTAACATTTTTATAGCCATTATTAAAAGAATCCTGCATTTTCCCAGCATCTACTTCGCCTTGCCATGGTGCTGTAAAAAATGTCTCTTCAATAGAAAATATATCTAGTTGACCAGGTCCTTTATGGGTGTGATCAAAATCAAACAGGCCTGAAACCCTGTAGTCATCATTTACTGTAAAATTAGCATCGTGTAAATCATATATAATAGTGGTGGACTGAAATCTGAATTTCTGCTTAGCTCTTTTCTCTATGTAATCAGCTATCTCTTTTCTTTCATTAGGCGTGAATACCAATTCTGCAAGATTTGAATCAAGTTTCTGGCTTGTGAACCAACCCCAATACTTACCCCATTCTTTAGGGCTATATGTTCTTTCTCCAGAGAACGTTCCTATATGGTCAAAAGAGAAATTTTTATGAACTATGCCTATTAATTCACCAAGGGAATACAATACATTCTCCCCATTCTTAATTGAAGTGTCTGCACGAACATCTCTGAGCACGTTCCCTTTCAAGGGTGTTACAACGAGGTATGGGCCTTCCTCTATCTGACCTCTTGCAAGTATCGTAGGTATTCTCTCCCCTAATACAGGTCTGAGCATGTCCAATATCTCTTGCTCTTTACCTATGTCAAGTGAGGTGCTGAAGTATCCTGTCTTTCTTATGAAAGGCAGGGTTTGCTCAGGTGTCTCAACCCTTGCTATGATGGGCTCCTCATCTTTTCTTTCAATTCTTAGAACAGTATGTCTCACCCCTGGAAGACGTTTGAAATCAGTCATCTTTTGTCCAGGAAAACTTTGATTCATGACTTTGTTTGCAATTTCTTCATCATTAACCATTTTACAGGACCTCCTGGTTTTATAGATAAAAATCCTTTATTTATAAAAGTTTCTATTATTCGGTAGTAAAAATTTTGGTTTTGTGGATTTCATTTTCCAGAGCTCAAAATCTTTTTTCTAGAGAATAAATGTTATCTTTAAAAAGTTCAGCTTTAAGAACAAAATCAAAAGCATCTAAGTTCAAGCATAGATAAAAGTCTTTTTTAGGCGACCACTTCTTCTCTGGATTAAAGAATTCATCTGCGCTTCTATACATTCTTAAATGATTAACTATACCTGAAAAATTATTTGGTTTATTCTCCAAAGCATTTCTTATATATTGCGCACAAAGCGTGTCCTCATCAGTTTTTTTGATTCCATCAAGACCTACACACACTAAGGAAACTTGAGCAGGATCTCTAGCTTTGATATAATTAACAATTGCCTGAGCATTCACAAAGCTTCCAGTGATGATTTCATCTGCATTAATTGCATTAGCAATTCCTTGTGTACCTGCACTTGTTGTGTGTATTACTTCTTTATTTGTAAAATCTATGTTTTGAATATAAGTGGGAGAGTTACCATAATCAAAACCAGGTGGCATTATGCCTTTTCTTTCACCCATTAAAACAAAATCAGGGTTCTGCTTTTTTAAGGAATAAGCTAGATCTAGATTGCCTACAGGAATGATTCTTTTAGCTCCATTATTAAACACATAACAAGCAGTAGAAAAAGCTCTGAAAACATCAATGATAATAGTCAAACCTTTTGCTTTTCTTGCACCCTCAATAAGATGTGTAATATTTATGTCCATGAGCTAAGCAAACTATAAGGTATATAAAAATTTTATCTAAGATAATTCATTAGTAGGTTATTTATATTCTTTACAGCCTTAGTTCAAAATAGAATTATCAGTACCACCCCTCCTATCATTACAGCTGCTCCAATGCTTCTTGGAAGGATGTTCTTCTCTTTGAACAGTAATCCTCCGTATACTACACTGAACAAAAGACTCAGTCTCTTTAATGAGATAACATAAGGAACTATTTGCATGGTATAAGCAAGGTTTATAGCAAGCGTGCTTAGAGCAAGGGTTAAGCCTATTAAAAAGAATTTGTGAATGTTTTTCTTGTAAACCTTAGGCACGTCGAGCTTTCTAGCAAAAGAAACTATAAGAAGGGACAAACCCACGAACAAGGAAAAAACAGCCAAACTAAACACAGGGTCAGAGTTAAGCATGAGCATCTTATCAAAATTAGTGGTTATGCTATAGATAAAGGCCACCAAAAGAACAAACAAAACACCTTTATCCCTGAAAATCTGTTTAAAAGGAGCAAGTAGTCCTCTGTTATGCTTGCTTATATTAAGAATGTAAGATCCTCCTACAATCAGTAATATACCTATAATTCCAAGCAGGGTAGGGAACTCGCCAAGGATTATAAGAGAGGTAAGAATCAGGAACACAGGTGTAAAGGAGAGCATAGGAGCTGCAAGAGACAAATCAGTTATTTTTAAAGCCTTATAATATATAATCGTTGCAACAACATTAAGAATGCCTGTTCCTAACAAAGCCATAAGAAAATTAGGTCCTAACACAGGAAACCCTTTTATCAAAGAAGCAGTGAATAAAAAGACAAAGGCAGTGAGAAAGGTGCCGCTTCCCAGAATATGAGGATCAATATCCTTTACAAACCTCTTAACCAGCATGTACTGGGTAGCCACCATGAAAGCACTGAACAGTGCAAATAGAGCCCAAATCATAGAGTAAGCATTCTCCTAGAACTATAAATGTTTTTTCATTGTTAGGTAAATTAAGTAAATTTCAAAAAGATATAAAACTCAGGAAAGATAATTTTATAAATAACAATTTTCTCCCAAAAAAGGAAGAATAGGGTGATAGTATGGCTTATAAAATTGGAAAACAAGAAGTAGACAAAATAGTTTCAGGTTTGTCTAATGAAAACATGGTTGTTGAATTATTTAAGGATAAAATAAAGAATCATGTTGTATTATTGAAGAAAGCTGATACAAAGATAGGTGCAGCAGAAAGGCATGTTTATGCAAGTGAAATCTATTATGTTCTAAAAGGAAAAGCAAAACTGAACATTGGCGGAAAGATAGTTGAGGAGAAGCAGGTTGGAGAAGGAGAGTTCAAATCTCCTAAAGCAGAAGGCTATGAAACTCATGACATGAAAGAAGAAGACTTTTTTTATATTACTAAAAATGAGGTTCATCAACTTGATGCTAGGCAAGGATTAGTTGTCTACTTGATTATTAAGATTTTTAGTAATGAATAAGAGAATAAATAAGAGCATAAGAGGAGATTATAATGGAAACAGTCAAGTGTAATATATGCGGAAAAAAGACTCCTACCCAGTTATGGGCAAAGGGAAAAAGCAAGAGAAATCCTAAGGATAGAAGAGTGTATAGGATTGTGCAGTGTAAAAAATGTGGCTTAATCTATACTAACCCAAGATTAACATCAAAGGAGCTTGAAGAGTACTATAGTTTAGCGAGCTATGCAGGTGGCAGAACAACTGCCTCTGAAAAGAATGTAAAGCGCGCCAAGATGTATGAGATTGAAATAAATCAAATAATGAAAATACTAAAGAAAAAGTTTAGAAAAAGAAAAATAAAATTTCTTGATTCTGGTTGCGGAAATGGTCTTTTCTTACAGGCTTTGCCAGATAAAGGAATTGAAAAATATGCAACCGAGTTCTCAAAGGACGCGGCAAGAATTGCAAAAAAGAATGCAAAAATAAAAAAAATCTGGGTAGGAGAACTATCCAAGCTTGATTTTGGAGAAGAGAAGTTTGATGTTGTTCATATGAGAGCAGTATTTGAGCATGTGCAGAATCCTAAAAAGGTACTGAAAAAAACACATGATATTCTTAAGGATAAGGGCATTCTGATATTAAGCACTACTCCAAATGTAGGCGGCCCCGCCGCCAGAGTATATAAATATAGGTGGGTGCTTACCAAGCCAGAAGAACATATTTATTATTACACCAATAAAACCATAGATAAACTCTTAGATATGACAGGCTTCAAGAGGTTTAAGACCTATTATCCTTATCTTAACACACCTTACTGTAATTTGTTAAAGGACCATCTTAATTTTGTCTGGAATTACATAAGTGGAAAAGAGTCTGCTTCGTTCTGGAGGTCAGCGTTTACAATATATGCAAAGAAAAAGCAGAAATAATGATAAAGGGAAGGGATAATGATAAAAGAGACCGGTTTCTATGAATAAAATTTTCAGTCATTCGAAATTCAAACTCTTTATTATTAACCCTTACAAGTCAAAAAAATTGTGTTTCATAAAATATTTAAATATTTATTATTGAGTTAAACAAACCTGATGGTGTTCATAAATGAGTTATTTTAAAAAAGGTTTTAAAGGCAGTGTAATAATTCTGTTAACCAGCTTGTTGGCTGCTCTGTTTGGATTCTTAATTAGGATATTCTTAGCAAATACAATTTCGTTAGAAGAGTATGGTTTGTTTTATTCAATGTTCACCTTTTTTATGTTTATTGGTATTTTTACCACCTTAGGTTATGGCCAGTCCCTTATCAAATTTATTCCAGAATTTCAAGTCCAAAAAAGAAAGGATTTAATTGATAAAACTGTTCTTTACGTTCTAATCATTAGCTTGGCATTAAGATTAATCTTCATCTTTGCCATCGTTTTATTGGCAGATTATCTTACCTTAAATTATTTTAAAGTGCCCTTAGCCAGGCCTATGATATATCTTTTCTGTATTTTCTTTTTTATTAATACTTTTAATAGCTTTATGCGTGCATTTTTCAATGCTTTCCAAGATATGCTTAAAAGCGGGATTATTTATTTCTTAAGGAATTTTCTAACTTTTATCTTTATAATCGTCTTTTTTTATTTTGGGTTATTTAAGGGAGCCTTACTTCCTACCTATGCGACAATTACCTCCTTTGCTTTGGGAGTGTTAATATTTGTTCCATTTGTTTTAAAAAAGCTAAAGCCTATAAAATCGTTTTTACCTTTTGATAAAGCTTTATTTAAGAAGCTAACTTTATTTGCTTTTCCCTCATTATTTACAGATATCGCTGGTTTGGTGATAGGGTATATTGACACCTTAATGCTAACTTATTTTCTAACTTTGGATAAAGTAGGTATTTACAATGCTGTCTTACCAACAGCTTTAATTATTGTAAATTTCAGTGGAGCAGTCTACACTGTTTTTTTCCCAATGGTTTCTGAACTTTGGGAGAAAAAATTAAGGGAAAAGCTTAAAAACGCTATAACATTAATTTATAGATATCTATTAGTATTAACAATTCCTTTCGTATTAATATTGTTCGCTTACTCTAAAACAATTTTAAGATTATTATTTGGAGAGGCTTATGTTCCAGGTTTCTTAGCAATGATGATCTTGGCCTTAGGGGTAATTCTAATAAGTTTAGCTAAAGTAAACTTTGCCTTTCTTTCGGGTATTGGTAAGCCAGCAAAAGTTACTAAAATAATGATTGTTGCAGCTGTGTTTAATGTTATTTTCAATCTAATTTTAATACCCATAATAGGGATAGAAGGAGCAGCTCTAACCACCACTCTGAGTTATGCTCTGATGTTAATCCTTTCTTATTTAGCGATTAAAAAAGAAGCAAAGATTACTTTTCCTATTAAGATCTTTGTTAAAATATTATTAATTGCTCTGATATTTATCGGCTCTATTTATTTAGTTAAGTGGCTAATTGCAGATGCTAGTATTTATATAAGAATAGCGTGTTCTTTAGGTGTTGCTTTACTTATATATGTAACCTTAATTTTCAAGTTAAGAATAATAACTTGGAATGATTTCAAAAGACTCCTTTATCAAAGCTTACCTATAGATTACTTAAAAAGAAACAGATAAAGGTGTTGGGGGGTTGCTGAAAAGATTGTTTTATATTTCAGATTATTTAGATTATTTTATTGCCTTAAATAACTCTATGTTTTTAATATCGTTTTTAAGTCCCTGTCCTTTAGGAACCTCAAAGGTAAGGTTTTTGCTCTTATGGGTGGCTGCTTCATTTTCTTTAATTAATTTCTTAATAAAACTTAAATCAAAGTTTCCTTCTCCAAGGCTTAAGTGTTGATCAGTTTCAATGCTTAATCTACCATCAGATATATGAAACATTAATGCTTTTATTTTCATGAACTTCTTGAGGTACTCCTTATAATCAAGCTTTAGGCTAAGACTGGCCTTTATGGCATGGCTGAAGTCTAGACAGAAGCTAAAAGGACCAAGTAAGAGAAACCCTCTAATTTGAGAAGGAGAATAACCAGTACAAAGAGCACCATCAAGAGCCACTTTGGGCATGTTCTCAATTATAATCCTATTATCTTGGTGCTGTCTTAGAAATCTTGCAAAATTTTCACCATTTCCTTTGCCAGGATGAATTATTATTTTCTCAGCATTAAGATAATCAGCAATCTTAACAGTTTCTTTAAAGATCTTATCATTCTTTTCAAAATTATTGTCACTAAAACAAACTCTATGATGATAGGTAGGAGCGTGTATTATCACAGGAATTTTGTTTTGTTTTAGAAACTCAAGCTTGTCTTTTGCTCCTGGAACATAGAGTAATTCAAGATAGTCTGCTTTACCTCTTTTAATCAAATCAACAGCTTCCTCATATAACTCGTGATTAATACTCCAGAGTTTGATACCAAATTTCATTTTTTTACCTATATAAATAATTTTTTAGTTTTTTTTAGTTTTTTTTAATAATTCATAAGCATGTATAACATTCTCGATTAACATAACAACAGTCATTGGTCCAACTCCGCCTGGCACAGGAGTAATGTATGAAGCTTTTTCTTTTACTTTATCAAAGTCTACATCTCCAACAATCTTGTCTCCCAATTTGGTTATTCCGGCGTCAATAATAACAACCCCTCTTTTAACATAATCCTTCTTTATAAGATAAGGAAAACCTGTGGCTGTAATTAATATATCTGCTCTCTTTGTCAATGGTTTTAAATCCTGAGTATTTTCATCGCACACAGTAAATCTGAGTTTCCTGTTTTTGAGCATTAAAGCAAGAGGTTTTCCAACTAGACGACCGTAACCTACAAGCACAATTTTTTTGTTTTTTAAACTGATTTTGTTTCTTTCTAATAATCTAATAATACCTTTAGATGTAGGGCAGACAAGGCCCTCATCACCATCTGCAAGATTTTTCATACTTGTCCTTGTTAAACCATCAACATCCTTTTCTGGGAGAACATTATTTAATACATTGTCAGTATTAAAGTTTGGGGGCAAGGGTAACTGAACTAGAATCCCAGTTACTTGCCCACTCCTGTTCAGCTCCTTTATTTTTTTATTTATTTCTTCTTCAGAAACATTATCTTTAAATCTTATTAACTTCAGAATAATACCTACTTCCTTACATTTCCGTTCCTTATTTCTTACATAGACTTCGGAGGCAGGATTATTACCTACTAAAATAACTGCAAGTTCAGCTTTTATCTTTCTCTTTTTTATCTTTTCTTTTAGTTCTAATAAAATTTCTTCTGCTAGTTTTTTTCCATTTAATAAATGGAACCCAGTATTTTCTTCTACTTCATCTATATTTTTTATAACTCTTTTATCTGTAATTATTAAACCTATTTTTTGGTCATGACACTCCGTTTTGATTTTTGAAGAAACCTGAAAATCATAAGCCAAACAAACAGTCTTTATATTATTATGTTCTGCAAGTAACCTATCATAAAAACCAGCCCCCCTTCCAATTCTATTGCAATATTTATCAATAGCAACACAAGGCATTATTACCAAATCTAGTTCGGTGGGGTTTATTAGGGGACAACCCTTTTTTGGTTCCATTATCCCAAAACTTCCTCTTTCTAATTCATCCAATTTTTTTATTTCTCTAAATTCAAGTTTTTTTCCTTTAATCCTTGGTAGGAAAACTCTTTTTCCCTTTTCAATTAAAGAAATAATAATCTCCTTGGTTAAAACCTCATTCTCCTTTGCAAAATATAACCCTATTTTGTAAATATCATCAAAAATTTTTTTTTCAAATAATTTATCTTTTACTTTTTTAGACTTTTCTTTAATAGTTTCAGAATCCAACTTGTCTCTCTTCTCAAGAATCTCTTTTCTTAAAGTATGCTTCATTTTTGGATTTTTTCTTATTGATTATTAATCATAAGTATTTATGAGGTTTATGGAATTCACCTCTATAGGTAATCTTTATATTATATATATTCGGATTCTACTTCATAACATTCAACATAAATGGGGCGATATTTATAAAGAATAATACATTAATAATGACTTCAATGATAAGAAAGGTCATTACTTTTCTAAGACGTCCACCTAATAATAAGAAAGTAAGTACCCCAGAGGCTATTGCATAAAGAACACTTAAGACAATACCAAACAAAACTATGTTTGTTCCTGCATAAACTCCTGCAAAATAACCAAGCAGTGCGTATAAAGGTAGGGTCACAGGTAATGAAAATAACCTTCTTGTTGAAAAAGCTTCAATCAGTCTCCCAACTACGCCCATTAATATGCCTGCGAATGGTCCATAAGCTGCACCAATTAAAATAGTGCTAATAGTAACAAATTCCAAGCCCACTGAAAATCTCAACCGGCTTATTAACATATAAAAGAAGATGCTAATTAACAAAAATAAGCTAATAAAAAAAAAGCTTTTTGATACCAGAAAGGCCCCTATTGAAACTAGAAGTACCAATAACACCCATTTTATTTTCTTTTTCTCAAAATAAAGAGATCCTCTATTAACTGTTTCATTCATTTTGATATCAATTGACTTTTTGAATTAGTGAAGAGGAAACTTTTTGCATAGTTCAAGAACCTGTTGTCTGACTTCATCCTTAATCATTTTGTCTTTATAATTCCTTACAACTCTTGTAATCATCTGCCCTATTACTTTCATCTCAGGCTCTTTCATGCCTCTTGCTGTTATTGCAGGGGTTCCTATTCTGATACCGCTTGGATTAAAAGGAGTTCTTTTATCAAATGGAATCATATTCTTATTAACAGTAATATTGACCTCATCAAGGGCTGCTTCTGCTTCTTTACCTACACACTCCTCACCGGTCAGATCTATCAGTATTAAGTGATTATCAGTGCCACCGCTTACAAGCCTTAATCCCTGTTTTTTAAGTTCATTAGCAAGAGCCTTTGCATTCTTTACAACCTGTTTTGCATAAGCTTTAAATTCAGGTCTCAGAGCTTCTCCAAGGCATACTGCGATTGCAGCTATTGTATGATTATGAGGACCTCCCTGCATACCTGGGAAAACAGCCCTGTCAATTTGCTGAGCATATTTTTCCTTGCACATAATCATTGCCCCTCTAGGTCCTTTCAAGGTTTTGTGAGTAGTGGTTGTTACAACATCTGTAAAGGGAAAAGGAGAAGGATGAACTCCTGCTGCAATTAAACCTGCAATATGGGAAATATCAGCTACATGGATAGCTCCGACTTCCTCAGCAATATTTTGGAACTTTTCGAAATCAATTATCCTAGAATAGGCAGTAGCTCCTGAAATTATTAGTTTGGGCTTTTCTCTAAGAGCAAGTTTTCTAATTTCATCATAATCAAGTAGTTCTGTCTCTTGGTTAACGCCATAATGAACAAAATCATAGTTTTTACCAGAGAAACTAACAGAATGTCCGTGTGAGAGGTGTCCTCCGTGAGCGAGGTTCATTCCAACTACTTTATCACCTATGTTAAGAAAGGCGTAATAAACCTCAAGGTTGGCAGGTGAGCCAGAATAAGGTTGAACATTAACGTGCTCTACATTAAAAAGTTTTTTTGCACGTTCAATAGCAAGTTCCTCTATTTGATCAATAAATTCATTGCCACCATAATATCTTTTCTTCGGATAACCCTCGGAATATTTGTTGGTTAAAATAGAGCCTAAGGCTTTCAGGACATCCTTGCTTACATAGTTCTCAGAGGGAATAAGTTCTAGGCCTCTCTGAAGCCTATTTTTTTCTTTTTTTATTAATTCAGCTACTTTGATCATTTTATAATCCTTCTTATAAGACAGAAAGCTTCTGCATTTTCTAATCCAGATTCAAGGCCTCTGTATTTAGCCAGGATTCTGACACCTCTCTCTGATCTTGGATGTGGGTAATTTCTTATTTCTCCTTTGTATTCTTTAAGTGCATTTATTTTAGATTCAATCTCGTTTGATATATCCTCGTATGTGTTTGGTTGGAATATTTTATTTGTTTTTGCTTGCCATTCTGTGGATGATAATGTTTCAAAAGTGTATATCTCATTGACGCAACATCCATTTGTTGGTCGAGTTGCAACCATTACAGCTTTGAAACAGATTCTATGATCAATGTTGAGATCACTCAAATCATGTGTATATACTATTTGCGGTTTTATCTTTTCTATTATTTCTTCAATCTTTTTTATGATATCAAGCAAATTTATAGAATCCATCCTGTTATCTGGTAGGTTAAGGAAAAAAACTTTCTTATAGCCTATTATTTTTGAGGCCTTTAATGTTTGTTCATGTAATTTTTTTAATTCTTTTGCACTCTCTTTGGTATTTCTGCTTGTTATGCCTTCAGCTGCTATTATACAATATGCTTCGTTACCCTGATTCACTTTTTTTCTTATTGTTCCTCCAACACCCAGCACTTCATCATCTGGGTGTGCGCTTACAACCAGTATCCTATTTTTCATCTTTATCAGCTCTCTTCTTTATTTTTACATTTGCTTTAACATATCCTTCTTTAAACTTGGCTTTATTAAACTCTAAAGTTAATTCTTTTGTTTCAATAAATGCGGGGGGATATCCTTCTGCATCAAGCATTCTAATCCAATCATATATCTTCCTGAGATCCCTCTCTTCCGGAATCCTGCTTTCGTCAGGTGTTCTTCTCTTAAATTTCACAACTTTACCCTCTTGCTTTTTGAGAATCGGATTTTTTTCTATAGTCTCTTTAATCATTGAAAAGGTTATGTCTGAAGCTTTCTTAAATATTTCCTTTGCACTGCCATCTTTAAGATTAAGATTTTTTTTTAGATATATATCTCCGGCATCCAACTCTTTAACAACTTTTATAGCACAAACCTTAGTCTTGTAGATTCCCCTTGAAATTAGGTTCTGAAGAGGACTTCCCCCTCTCCCAAAAGGTAAATCAGTCATGTGAAAGACTATACATTTAAAGTTGTTATAAATCTCTTCAGGGATTATCCAAGACCAATGTGGAAAGAAGATATATTCCGGGTTTATTTTATTTATTTTTTCATAATTAAGGTCCTTTTTATCAGTTATTATATACCAATTATTTTTTTTATCTTCCTTTTTTAATTTATAGAAGTTCTTAATGTTCCATGATTTAACGGTGGCAACTAAGTAATTATTTTTCATTTTCCTTTTATTATTTTTAACAATGCTCTTTTCATTAAAACATATTGGGTGGGGTATAATTTTTCAAAGATTTCTTTTTCAGTATCTCCTCTTTCAATAGGTACTTTATATTGGTCAATTATTTCTCCAGAATCAACAACTCCTGTCATTCTATGAAAGGTGGTTCCTGTCTCTTTTTCTTTATTCTCTAAAGCTTTTTTAATTGGTTTTAAGCCTTTATATTTGGGCAATAATGATCTGTGCATGTTATAACTTCCAATCTTAGCCAAATCCAAAAATTCATCTGGAATTATGTACTTATAACAATTAGCTATCAAAAAATCAAATTTTATTTCCTTCAAAATTCTAAGGTTGCTCTGGTTCTTATTCACAACCACCAAAGGTATTGATTTTTCTTCACAGAAAGTAACATATTTGTCAAATAATTTTCTCTTGGTTTTAAGATTTGGCTCATAATAATGAGTTATTACAGCTTTTACTTCAAAAAAATTATCTTCAATTGTATCTTTCAATGTATGAAAACCTAACTCTCTTGCAAAGAGACAAACGACAGAATATTTTTTTTCATTTTTATAATTCCACATCTTTAAATTGTAATGCCTCATCTTTTTTTAAATTTCTTCTTGCTTTTTTTCCAAGAATTTCATCAAAATACTTGGGTAACAGACCTCCTCTATCCTCACCATGCCTCACAATGTGAATATTTTCTTTAGTTAATTTTTTACCTTTTTTTATGTCTCTCTTAACATAGATACTTCTCCTACAAAAGCTGGTTGTAAGTGCCTCTTGTTTTTGCATGACTTTTAATCCGCTTCCCAAAGCCTTTTCCATGCCCCTTATGCTCTTAACAACCTGCTCTAACTCATGAGGAAGAATAGCAAAACCATGGTCAGGGCCTTCTAGTTTATTATCTGTAGTGTAGTGAACCTCATAAGCATTGGCACCTAATGCAACAGCACCAAGAGGCGCTATAAAAGGTTCTCGTGAGTGGTCTGATAAGCCAACAGGAATCTTAAATCTATTCTTCAATGCAGGTATTACTCTGAGATTTATGCTTTCAAGAGGTGCAGGATAACTTGCAGTACATTGCATTAATATTATCTCGTTATTGCCAGCAGCTCTGACTGCCTTTATCGCTTCTTCTACCTCTTTTTCATTAGAGCCCCCTGTAGATAGAATTATTGGTTTCTTTTTTTTTGCAATATGCCTCAATAAGGGGATGTGTGTTATTGTGTAAGAAGCTATTTTAAAAGCTTTCACACCAACCCTATCTAACTCATCGGCAGATTCTTCATCAAAAGGTGTTGCTAAAAATAGTATGCCTCTATTATCACAGTATTTTTTTAATTTTGAAAGCCAGTCGTAAGGCACCTCTAGTTTTTTTATTGTTTGAAACACTTTTTCTTTTTTTCCTAGGTATTTAATGTAACCTGACTTCATCTCATTGTACATTCTACTTGCTCTATAAATTTGGAACTTAACACAATCTGCCTTGGCTTTAGCTGCAATATCAATCAAGCGTAAGGCATGTTTAAAATTCTTTTTCATATCATCACAGTATTTCCAGTTTGCTCCTGCTTCAGCTATTATGAAACAGGGGTGATTGTTTCCGATTATTCTATTTCCGATTTTGATTATGTTTCTTTTTGAGTTTTTCATCTTCTAAATACAGGACGGAATTTACCTCCTTTTAAGATACCTTTAACACTATTCGCCTTAATGGCTTCCTTAACCTTTTCAAGAGCTAAATCTGCAGCTTTAATAAAAGTATTTACATCTTTTTGTGTATGAGAAAGACAAAAATTGTTTATCCCAATACTTAAAATTCCTCTCTCAATTAAGGTTTGTTGGTACACTGAAAACAAATCTAATTTTGATAAGTTCCTCTTATCTTTGAATACCACACCACAATGGGGTGCTAAGCCAACAACTTCAACAACATTGTTTAAGTTTTTATTATCAATTAACTTTTGGATTTCTTTCTTCCATTTGTTGCCTAATTTCCATATATGCTTAAACGAGCTTTTTTTTTCTAATATTTTTATTGTAGCCAAAGCTGCAACTAAAGCAGAGGTTTCTCCTCCAAAAGTAGTAGAAATAAAAGTGCCTTTATCTATCAACTTCATAATCTCTCTTCTTCCTACAATTGCGGATATTGAAGCTCCATTTCCCATGCCTTTACCAAGAGAAGCTAAATCTGGTGTTACCTTGTAGTACTCTTGGGCTCCTCCCAAAGCCAGTCTGAAACCAGAAATAACTTCATCAAAAATAAGAACAGCCCCATTTTTATGGGTTATCTCTTTTACATTTTCTAAGAAATTATTCTCTGGACCATTATTCTGGCAAGGTTCCAAAATAATCGCAGCAATCTTGTTCTTATTATTTTCAAATATTTTTTTCAAGGACTTGATATCGTTATAATGAAAAGTTTTTGTCAATTTTTGAACAGCTTGAGGAACACCAAAATTATTTTCTGTTGACCCTATATACCAATCCTGAAAGCCATGATAACCACAACAAGCCACCAGCTCCCTGTTTGTGTAAGCTCTTGCCAGTCTTACAGCTGCTGAAGTAGCATCAGAACCGTTTTTAACAAATTTGACCATTTCTGCACAAGGATTTATTTGAATTAGTTTTTCTGCAAGTTTTATTTCTAATTCAGTTGGTAAAGTAAAAGAAAGTCCTTTCCTAAGCTCAGATATAATGGCTTTGTTAACTCTTTCATCGTTATAACCTACAGTTACGGGCCCTAGAGCACATACAAAATCAATATACTCATTGCCGTCAACATCCCATACATGACCTCCTTTCCCATAGTCTAAAAATGCGGGAGCGGCACCTTCACAAAAATACTTATAACTCTTACTGTATGTTTGTGCTGCCGAGGGAATTATGCTTTTCGCTCTTTTTAGCAACAATTTACTCTTTCTGAAGTTAGTATTAAGTGCTTTCATTTAAATCCCCTTTTAAAGATCTCGCATATCCAACATTCCTTTTATACTTTTTGTTTATGTCATTTAACTCAGGGTATCTCTTAAATATATCAAGAACATTATTCATATTAATCTCAGAACCTTCAAGTTTTTCTATTATCTTGGTTATTAATATAAAATCCTCTTCTTCATCAACAGTCCAACGTAGTTTATTAAGATTTTTTTCATTTACAAAATTTACAATTTTGAATTTATCTTTGTTCTTCCAGATGTAGGGGGTTACGTGCTCTCTTTCAGATTTTAATTTTGCTTCTTCCCACGCTTTCTTAAGAGCATTAAATGAGAAAACTTCCACATCAAGGCCGTCTGGAAAAGAAGGAGGGTGGATGTTACTTGCATAATCACAATCAGAACTAATAAAACCCTGGATAACCTTGTCAATAATTTCTGGATCTATTAAAGGACAGTCACCTGTAACCCTTACTATGGTATCACCACGGAATTTTTTTGCGGCTCTATAATATCTATCTAAAACATCATCTTCGCTTCCAGCAAAAGTTTCAAAACCTTCTCTCTTAACAGTTTCTAATAAGAGAGCATCTTTTTCTTTATTGGTACTTGCTAAAACAATGTTATCAACTAATTTTGATTTTTTTACCTGATTAAGTACATAAAAAATTAGAGGTTTTCCCTTTATCTCTTTAAGTATCTTCCCAGGAAGCCTCCTAGAACTCATCCTTGCCTGAACAATTGCTAGGATCATAACCTAACCACCTCTTTTTTAACTGCCGAAATTTTTGCTTTCAGAGCAATTTTTAAGGCATATCTTCCCTCATTATAGCCGCATAAAGGTTTTTTATTATTTTCAATACAATCTATGAATTGTTTTAGTTCATCCACATAACTTTGGTTGTAGTCATAATCTTTCTTAATTGGAATTTTATTCTTTTTATTATCTTTTAGAATTATTAACTCTTTATTAAAGACATCCCCTTTAATCATGCCCTTACTCCCTATAATCTTGAACTTTCTTACAGATGGTTTTTGTAAATAATCCATATGAATGTTTATAGTAAACCCCTTGTTTGATTTTAAAAGAATTTCAGCATTATCTTCTGTATTAATTTTCAGATTACTTATTTTACTCGCTGAACAAAAAACCCATCTTATTTTACCAAAGAACCAGGCTGTGTAATCAAGCTCATGAATATCATCTAATATGATGCCCCCACCCATATTTTTCTTTGCACCGTAGTTTTCAGTGTAATCCTGCCCAGGCCTCCAGTCAGGCAGATAAGAACCATATTCTATTCTTGCTCCGTAAATCTCTCCGATTTGATTCCTATCTAGAATTTCTTTAGTTCTTCTTATAATTGGATGAAATCTTAAATTACATCCAACTTGAACAACCAGATTGTTCTTTTCAGAAAATCTTTTAAGCTGCTCTAAATTATCCAATTTATGGGCAATAGGCTTTTCTATAAAAACATGCTTTTTTTCACTCAAAGCTTTTATTGCAAATTTTGTATGCAGATGATTCGGGGTACATATCAAAACAGCATCAACATTTTTTAGACTTTCAATAAAATTTCTTGAAGTTTTAATGTTAATTTCCTTTTGAATTCTTTCTAATAAGGGTCCATTAGAATCACAACCAATTACGTCTTTATAACCTAATTGAAGTAAATTTTTGATATGCCTTCTTCCGATCGAGCCACAGCCCAGAATCAAGAATTTAATTCTATAGTCTTCCTTTCTTATCTCCATAATAACTTTGTCATAAAATTTAGAGCCATGTTTAAGTTTCTTCTTCTCTATCCTTTTAACTTCAAAACCAACCTTCTTATAAACCTTAATTGCTTTTTTATTTTTAGATATTACTCCTAAATCAACCCTTTTTAAATTAAGATTTCTAAATGCATATTTAACTATCAATTCAGTAGCTTCTGTTCCTAAACCTTTTCCCCAATAATTCTTGTCCCCAATCATTATGCTAAAAGTAGCTCTTTTTTTCTTAGTATCAATAGGTTCTAGTTTAAGGTTGCCTATGTGTTTCTTTTTTTTCTTGTCAAATATTCCTAAGAACAAACACTTCTTACTATGATTTTTCTCTTTAATATAGTCTTTGAGGTCCTGGATTGTTGCCTTTCTGGTCTCTAAGTATCTGTTTACTACAGGATCGTTGAGCCAGTTGCAGTATTCCTGAGTAGCGTCCTTTGAAGTTAATTTTCTAAGGAATATTCTTTCACTCTCAACTCTCACCAAATTTATTCACCTTTTACTTTTTTATAATTCCTATACATTTTTTCTGTTCTTTGGTAATTCCGCGTTGACAGTTCTACAGGCATTACAAACCTCCCATTGAAGTCTACCCGCCACGTGTTTCAATTTGAACACAGTTAGTACATCTTTTCATTTAAATTATCTTACTTATTTTAGAGATAACATAATTTTGTTCTTTTACTTTTAATGTTGGAAATATTGGAATGGATAGTACCTTTTGATAAAATTCTTCTGCTTTAGGACATGTACCCTTCTTGTAACCTAATTTCTGATAATAAGGATGCCAATAAACAGGAATGTAATGAACCTGACATTTAATCTTATTCTCTAGAAGATAATCGTACAATCTTCTTCTAGTAATACTATCTTTCACTTTTATAATGTAAAGATGATAAGGATTGAATTGTTCTTTTTTTTCTTTTATTATCTCAATACCTTTATTATTTTTAAAAGCCTCATCATAGTTCTTGGCAAGTTCTCTTCTTTTCTTTACAAATGTATTAATTTTATTTAGTTGAGAGATTCCTAGGACACATTGGAAATCTGTTATCCTGTAATTATACCCTAAGAAATGCATTTCTTGGTGCCAAGATCCATCTGGTTCTTGATTAAATTTCTTAGGATTTTTTGTTATTCCGTGCGTTCTTAGCATAATCAGTTTTTCATATAATCCTTTTGAATTAGTTGTGATCATACCACCTTCCCCTGTTGTTATGTGCTTTACGGGATAAAAACTGAAGATACACATATCAGAGTATTTACATTTTCCAATCATAGAATTCTTATATTTTCCTCCAAAGGCATGACAAGAATCTTCAATAATCATAAGATTATGATTATCAGCAATTTCTCTGATTTTTTCCATATTACAACTAAGACCAGCGTAATTAACAGGAATAATTATTTTGGTTTTGTGTGTTATTTTTTCTTCTATCTTGTTTTCATCAATCAAACCATGCTCGTTAATATCCACAAATACAGGTTTCGCACCACTATAAAGAGCACAATTAGCAGATGCTACAAAAGTCATGGGGGTGGTTATTACCTCATCACCAGTTTTGATATTAGCAGCAAGACAAGCAAGATGAAGAGCAGCAGTACCACTAGAAACAGCAACAGCATATCTTGCTTTAACATATTTAGCAAACTTATTTTCAAATTCTTTAACTTTGGGTCCAGTAGTCAAGAAATCGCTTTTCAGAGCTTCTGCTACTGCCGACACATCTTCCTCATCAATTGTTTGTCTTCCGTAAGGAATCATTTTACACCAGTTTAAGACTTCTAAATATCTTGTAAACTCCATCTTTACTAATCAAAACATCCTTGGAAGAATAATTCTTCATCTTTCTTGTATTCACTGGCTTACCTTTCTTGCAATACTCTCCTTTCTTTACATTTTGATATTTTTCAATTGGTGAAGTAACAACAAATAAGTTCTTGAATTCAAATGTTCTTGGAATTTCTGATTCATTAATCATCAATTCGTGTATTTTCTCTCCAGGTCTTGTCCCAATAACTTTGATTTCATTATTTGCTTTGTGTTTTTCCTTTAATACTTCAATAAGGTCTATGATTTTGAAAGAAGGTAATTTGGGAACAAAGACTTCACCACCTACACTATAAGAAATAGCATTAAAGATGAGTTCCACTGATTCTTTAGGCGAAATAATAAATCTTGTCATTCTTGGATTTGTTAAAGGTATCTTTTCCCCTGCTTTTATTTTTGACTCAAAAAAAGGTATAACCGAACCTGTACTCTCAAGAACATTACCATACCTTACACAAGTAAATATTGTTGGTGCAGAGCCTTTGCTGTAGTTACTTTCAGTAAAAATTCTCTCGCCTATAAACTTACAAGCACCATATGTATTTACAGGAGAACAACCCTTATCACTTGATATAAAAACAGAAATTTTAACATTATTTTCTAGACAAGCATTAACAACATTCATGGTTCCTAAAATATTAGTTTTTATCGCTTCTTCTACATTATACTCCAGAATATCAACTCTCTTAAGAGCAGCTCCATGAATTACAATATCAACCCCTCTCATGGCTTTTTTTAATCTATCATAACTTCTAACATCTCCAATCAGATTTCTTAATCTTTCATCATAATTAAAAAGTTCCTGTACTTTGTGATGCTTAACTTCGTCTCTACTGAAAACCCTGATGCTGTGAGGATTAAACTTAAGTATCTCTCTTATTAAATGAGTACCTAAAAAACCTGTTCCTCCTGTAATTAATACTGTTTTATTTTTAAAGATAGATTCATAACTCATTTTTGTTCCCTCAATAATTTTTCTATAGCCTTAAATATCCTTTCACAAGCTTTTCCATCTTGCTTATATAAAAAATTATAAATAATTCTTCTCCTACCCTCTTTATATTTACTAATATCCTCTCCATTCTTGACTATACTTATTATTTTGTCATAGAATTCTTTTTTGTTCTTAGCGGCATCACAAGCACCAAATTCATAATAGGGGACCCAACCTTTCTTACTTGCGATACCCCATTTAACAACAAGCAAAGGCTTATTAAGCAGGATGCCTTCCATTAGCATTGTGCTATTATGTCCTACAATCATATCAACGTTTGTTATAACATCTCTTGGATCAATATCTTTTTGAACTCCTTTCACCCCTACAAAATTGGAGGGATTGCGCTTAAGAGCTAATAGTTCGTATTTTACACAATCAATTAAATTGGGTTGCTGATCTGGATGTAGTTTAATAAGAATTTGAATATCTTTATTATTTTGCGCGACTTTATACAAAACATCTAGGATTTCACTCTTTAGACCACTAACATCTAATGTATGCGATACGACAGAGGGAAAACAAAAGTCTAAATCATGCTTGCTATAATTATTATTTAAACTATTTAAATCCCACTTGTACTCTCTAACAGACCAGGTATTATCAAACGAAGGGAAAAAAATTATCTTTTTATTAGGATCTAAATTCAATTTCTTGCAAAATTCTTCTCTCTTTAATAACTTCTTATCAAAATAAGCATCAAATCTTGGAGAACCAGTAACTACAACCTGATTTCTCTTGATGCCATTTGCCATCCTCCACCATTTTGCCCCATTTTCTCCACCAATGCATATTAAGTCACTTCTGGGGGGTATATTTTTAATATATGTTTCAACTCGGCCATCTACATTTGAGAACAAGTGTTCTTTACAAACTCCGATAACATTTATATCCAATCTCTTGGAAAAATTTATTATATTATTAAGCCAAATTAATCCTTCTGGAATAATAATTGCTCTGATTTTATTTTTTTTTACAATTTCCTTAAATTTTTCAAAAGTTAAACCCTGAATGTTAAGCTTTCTTATATTATCATAATTAAATTTGTACTCCCTAAAAAGCATATTGTATAAGTGTTTAAAATAAAGAGGTATGTTTTTTATACTAAGTCTCTTCAGGTGTTTCCAATACCTATCAAATTTGATCTTGGTATCGTATTTGACTTCATAAATATCTTCGAATCTAAGTAAATTAAATCTTGTTCTTTTAGAGTAATTTAATAAAGTCCGAGCGTCTTGGTAGTTGTTAAATTCAATTAATAATAAATTTATTTTGTTTTGATTTTTTCCTTTCTTTCCCATTATCATCGTACCTACATCTTACTTAAACCTTGAGCCTTGCCATGGCAGCCTCTACCATTCTCTTCCTAAGCTCAGGCGGATAAATATCATAAAGTGTGTTTCTCATAAATATTAGGAGGGGTTTTCCTTCATCTATCTTTTTCTGCATAATTGCTAGGTGGCCTTTATGAAAAGGCGACCATCTTCCCACAAAAATTGCTCTTCTGCTCATTTTAATAAACCTCCCTACACACAGTATAATTATTTAATCTTATCTCCTCTCATTAAACCTGGAGGTTTTAAATATGTTGTGAAATTGAGTATTAGAAAACAGCGTTAATCAATTTAGTGTTAGCATCATAAACAAGGGATAATTGTTCAGCAAAGACAAAAGGCAAACTAAGAACTAGCAAAATCATAATAATAGCAAGAAACCTAATAAAAAATCTCAAACTCACCCCCTCGGATAAAGGGGAAGTTGGGCTTGCTTATATTTTTTATGCAAGTAACCGAAACATTTATATATCAATTGATACATTATTATTTCTTATGATACATAATTGTAGCTTATGGCTTGTTTTGAAGGAGTTCCTGGATAATCCTCAGAAGAAGTTCCATATGAGAGGGATTGGCAGAAGCATAAAACTTGCACCCACATCTGTAAGGCTGCATATTAACAGATTGATTAAGGAGGGTCTTGTCAAGGAGAAAAAAGACGATGTGTTCAAGTATTTCATTGCCAACTTTGACAATGAGAAGTTCAGGTTCTATAAGAAGATTAACACTCTAATAAAAATCCAGGAGTCAGGATTAATAGAGTATTTGAATGATAAACTATCTCCAGGCACTATTATTCTTTTCGGCTCTGCAGCTAAAGGAGAGGACCTTGCAAACAGTGACCTTGATTTGTTTATTCAGGCCAAGAGCAAAGCACTAGCACTGGACAAGTACGAGCAAAGCTTAAAAAGAAAAGTGCAGTGCTTTATGTATACTAGCCTGAACAAAGCGCCTAAAGAGTTAAGGAATAATATTATTAATGGCATAAAAATTGATGGCTACATAAAAATATGGAATTAATTAGAATAGAGCCAGACAAGGAAAAAGCCAGGAGCCTATTGAAACTTGCAGAGCTAAGAGAGAGCAAACTGCCCAAGTTCAAAACAGAGACTGACAGTCCTTTAATAACAGAGACTTATTATGAAATATGCAAGGAATTAATAACAGCGATTCTTTTCTGCAATGGATACAAAACCCTTAGCCACAAAGACTTAATTGATTATATACTGCAATTCAAGGATTTCAAAGAGGAGGATATACACAGGCTGGATGTTCTGAGAAAGAAAAGGAACAGGCTGGTTTATTATGGGGTGTTCACAGAGCCAGGTTTTATTAAGAGTAACAAAGCCAAATACAAGGAAATTATTAAGAAGCTTAAAAGAATTCTTAAAGAGAAATTAATATAAGTTTATTCCTATAATTTTGTTTGTTTTCACAAACTTTATAAACCCATACATAATTCTATGTATAAGGAAAATGGAGGACAGAACAACCATCCAGGTATCAGAGAAGCTGAGAAAAGAACTAAGAGTGCTAGCCTCAAAAAGAGACTTGTCATACCAGGAATTACTGAGTGATATGATAACTGTGTTTAAAGAGCTGGATAAAGAAAAAACCATTATCTCAATCCCGGCAGGGATTGCAAATAAGATTAAAGAACAGATTAAGCACACAGACTTATCTTCAGCATCTGAATACATAACCTTTGTTTTAAGATTAATACTTTCAGAGCAAGAAAAGCCTTTTAGCTCAAAGGATGAGAAAAAGATTAAGGCAAGGCTTAGAAAGCTGGGTTATTTATGAATAAATAAGAATGGTGTGTGAGGTGTAAAAAATGGTAACTATAAAAAAAGAAATCTTGAAAAAGCTTGAAAAAAGAGCCAAAGAGTCAGGTTCTTTTAAGAATGTTGATGAATATATTAATTATATTCTAAAACAAGTTGTTGACAAACTAGAAAAAGAAAAGAAAGAAAAGAAAAAACAGAAACCTGCATACTCAAAAAAGGATGAGGAAAAAGTAAAGCAAAGGCTTAGAAGCCTAGGATACCTTGATTAATTATTTAGGTGAAAAATGGATCATCTTGACCAATTAGAGAGCCAGAGCATATACATTATTAGAGAGGCTTATAAGAAGTTCAGAAAGATAGGCATGCTTTGGAGTATTGGTAAGGATAGTGTGCTTGGAGATAGTAAGATTTATTACAAAATAAACAGTAAATTAAAATGGGGTTGTATTGAAGATCTATATAAAGAAGTTACGCCAAAAGAAGTGTTTAAAAAAGGGAACAAGGAATTCATAACCCCAAAAGAAAAGGTAGAGGTTCTTAGTGTAAATGGAAAAAATCAAAGAAAAGCCAAAATACAATTCAATAAAGTTACAACTCTTATATCACACTTCACTAGTAAAGATGTTTATGAAATAAAGCTTCAAACAAATAAACACATTAAAGTTACAAGAGATCATAGTCTGATAGGAAGCTATACTGATAAGAATGGTTTAACACTCAAACCTGTTGAAGTTTATGGGTTAACTAGAAAAGATTCAATATTCTGTGCAAACACCTTAAATTTTGATGTCAAGAATTTAAAAAAGGTGGATGACATAGGAGTAGCTGACTGGATTTTAGTTCTTGGAGGGCTATGGTTAGCAGATGGATGCTATGCATTAGATAGAAAAATCATAATTTCTACGGGAAAGAATAAAGGCATTCTAAGTTTCTTGAAAAAAATTCCACGAGAAAAACCAATAGTAGAAAAAATAGCAAAAGAACTTAGAGAACACCCAAATTTCAAAAGAAAAAACCTTAAATTAGACTTAGCCAAAAAGATAAGTAAAAAACACGGGGTTTCATTCTGGTCTGCATATGATAGCAAAAAAAGAATGGAAGAACTACTAAATCGAAAAGAAAATCTTAATGTACTAGTAAAAGAGAATGGAGACGTATGGATTTGCTCTAAAAAACTTGTTACAAAACTGAAAAAGCTTGGTTTCAAAGGACTCAGTAAAAATAAGAAAATACCAAGCTGGATTTATACCTTATCAAACAAACAACTTGCTTTATTTTTAGGAGGGTACTTCGCAGGCGATGGTTCTTGCTGGAGAAAGGATAATAAATTTGCTATTAGTTTTTCAAGTATTAATAAAAACTTGCTTGAAAGTATAAGGCCATTACTTCTAAGATTAGGAATAAGTCATGGATTTTCTGTATCTAATGCTAGAGGCTCTGGTTTTAGAACAAAAAGTAAGAAAATGTATCAAATCATAGTCTCTTCAAAGCAAAGCATAAAAAATTTTCTGAAGGGCGTACCTGATTTAGCTAATAAATTAAGAAAAGTTAAAATTAACTGGGCTGGAAAAAGCAATTATCAAATTAGTGCAAGAAAAGTTAAACACATTAAGATTCTTCCAAAGAAGATGAGAAAAGTATATGACTTAGAAGTAGAAAACACACATAATTTCATTGCAAATGATATAATATGTCATAATTCAACCACTCTGTTGTGGCTGGCAAAAAAAGCCTTTTATGGCAAAGTGCCTTTTCCAGTTATATACATTGACACAGGCCTGCACTTTAAGGAGATGTATGAGTTTAGAGATATGTGTGTTAAGAAGTGGGGGCTTAACTTGATTGTTTCAAAGAATTATGAGGAAGCAGAGCAAAAAGGTATAGGTCCAAAGGCCAAGCTTGAGTGCTGCACTGTAAGAAAAACAGATGCACTAAAAAAAACTATTGCAGAGCACAAGTTCGAAGCCTTACTCCTAGGTATAAGAAGAGATGAGCATGGCATAAGAGCCAAGGAAAGGGTTTTTTCTCCTAGGGACAGGGATTTTAAATGGGACTACAAGGACCAGCCACCTGAACTCTGGGACCAGTTCAAAACCCAGAAAGAAGGAGAGCAGCACCTAAGGGTTCACCCCTTACTTCACTGGACAGAAATAGATATCTGGGATTATATTAAAAGAGAGAACCTGCCTGTTAATCCTCTTTACTTTGCAAAAAAAGGTAAAAGATATAGGAGTCTTGGATGCATGCCTTGTACCAGTCCTGTAAAAAGTAAGGCAGATAATGTTGATAAGATAATAAAAGAGGTGAAGAAGAGCAAAATCGCTGAGAGAAGTGGAAGAGCCCAGGATAAAGAAGAAGCTAATGCAATGCAAAAGCTTCGTTCATTAGGATACATGATTTTGTTTTGATACAAAACTTAAGTCCCTAGACATATACGTGTAAGGAATAAAAATGGAAACATTAAAAATGGAGAACTTAAAATTCGTTATTGTAGGACATGTTGACCATGGAAAATCAACTCTTATAGGAAGATTGTTCTTTGACACAGATTCTTTGCCAGAAGGAAGAATGGAGGAGATAAAAGCTATATGTGAGTCTCTTGGCAAAGAAGTAGAGTTTGCCTATGTGATGGATCATTTACAAGAGGAACGTGACCAAGGCATTACTATTGACACTGCACAAACCTTTTTTAGAACCAAAAAAAGACAGTATACTATTATTGATGCGCCTGGTCATGTAGAGTTTATTAAGAACATGATAACAGGCGCGAGCCAGGCAGAAGCAGCTATGTTAATAGTTGATGTTGAAGAAGGGGTACAGGAGCAGACTAGAAGGCATGCTTATATCTTAAGCTTGCTTGGCTTAGACCAAGTAATTGTTGTTATGAACAAGATGGACCTTGTTAATTATAAAAAGGAAAGATACAAGGAGGTTAAAAAAGAGCTGCTCAAGTTTCTTAACGCAATACACATAAAGCCAACATACCTGATTCCTATTAGTGCAAAACAAGGAGATTTTATTGCAAAGAAAACAGATAATCTTTCCTGGTTTAAAGGACCAAGTGTGCTTGAAGCCCTTGACACCTTTCATGTAAAGGAATCAGCCAAGAAAAAAGCCTTGAGATTCCCTGTGCAGGATGTTTTTAAGTATGATAAAAGAATTATTGTAGGGAGGATTGAGAGCGGAACAATAAAGGTTGGTGAAAAAATAAAAATCCTGCCTTCAGGAGAAGAAACAATTGTTAAGAGCATAGAAGAGTATGAAAAAAAAGATGTAAAAAAAGCAGAGGCTGGCAAGAGCACAGGCATAGTTACCAAGGACAAGGTTTTTGTTGACAGAGGAGACGTGATAACGCATACCAAGGATTTGCCTATTATTACTGATACTATTAAGGCTCATGTTTTTTGGATGGATAAAGTTCCTTTTAAGAAACCAGAAAGATTACTCTTTAAGTGCGCAACTCAAGAAGTAATGTGTGGTATTGAGAAGATTGAAAGGACTATAGACTCTTCAACCTTAAAGTTGATAAGCAAGGATGCAAAGGAGATTAAGAACAGGGAAGTAGCAGATATTATTATCAAAACAGAAAAACCTGTAGTAGTTGAGAACTTCAACAATGTGCAGGAATTAGGAAGATTTGTATTCCAAAGAAAAGATACATGTGCAGGTGGGATAATAACAGATGTATAAGCCCGTCCGGCGATTGAGGACCAATGAATTATTTAATTTTGATTTGAATTTTTAATTTAAATTTTAAAAATTTTTATTTGCTCGCTCGCAAAGCTCACGAGGGAAAGGAAAATGATAATAATCTTTGCAATCGATGCATTAGAATATGAGAAAGTTGAAAAGTTTAATTGTGAAAACCTTAAGCAAATGCACTACGGCAGGACTGACATCTCTGAGTTCTCGCAGCCAAGGACCATGGTGCTTTGGAGTTCTTTTATGACAGGAATGAACAAGGAGAAAGAAGTGTTGAAGGATGGTGACAAGGAGATGTGGGATAAGAAATGGGATATAAAAGAAACTTTTTTCTCAGAGTTCAAGAATCCTGTTGTGCTTGATTTGCCTGGTTATAGTTATGATAAAAAAGTGCATGATAAGTCAAGAGAGTTATTAAAGAAGTTTTTTGAAACAGAAGATAAAAAAGAAAAAGATAAGATAAGAAAACAGTACAACAAGGATGCGTTTGAGCATCATAGAAAGATAAAAGAGCAATTTCTTAAAGCAATTGAAGAAAAAAAAGAAAAACACGAGCTTGTACTGGGATACTTCAGTGTTGCAGACGTGATTGGTCACCTAAACTTTGGCAATACTACAATAATGAAAATGATTTACAAAGAGCTGGATGAGATAGCAGAGCAGATAAGCAAGAAAGGAAAATTAATCATTTTATCAGATCATGGCATGAAAGCCCTGGGCATGTTTGGCGATCATTCAGAGTATGGTTCCTGGTCAACAAATTTTGATACCAAGCTTAAGAAACCAAAGATAACTGATTTTTACAAGTTAATAACAGAATTAAAAAATTGATTAAAAGAATAAAAAGAACAAAATGAAAGGATTCATAGACCTGCACATACACTCAAACAAGTCAGATGGTATGCTATCACCAACTGAGATTGTTGAGAAAGCAGTAATGCTGGATATGAAGGCAATCTCTATAACAGACCATGACAGTGTTGTAGGTGTTAAGGAGGCAATGGCTGCTGCTAAGGGAAGAATAGAGGTAATCCCTGGAGTTGAGATTAGTTGTTATGAACCAGAAAAAGGTTTTGGTGAGGTCCATATTCTTGGTTTTTTCTTTGACCTAGATGCAAAGCCCTTGAATAAGTTATTAGAGAAGGCAAAGCACGAGAGGATTAAGCAGAAAAAAAAGATTGTTAACAAACTTAACGAGCTTGGCTTTAAAATAAGCTTTGAAGAAGTAGCATCGCTTGCAAAAGGAGAGGTGGGCAGGCCTCATATTGCTCAAGCACTAATAAATAATTATCCTGAAAAGTTCTCCTCAATACAAGATGTTTTTAATAAATACATAAGAAATGATGGACCTGCTTTTGTTGATAGAGAGAATCTGACCAGAATTAAGGAAAGTGTTCAAGCAATAATAGATTCGGGAGGTGTTGCTGTACTTGGACACCCCTTGGTCTTAGATGAAGAAAAAGTTTCAGACCTGGTTGATTATTTCATTGAATGTAGGGGTAAAGGAATAGAAACTATCTATCCTTATGCAAAACTGTATGCTCATAAAGGGTTTGATAAGGAAAAAGAGAAAAAAACAATAGCTTTTCTTAAAAAAATAGCAAAAGAAAAGAACCTGTTTGAAACAGGAGGCTCTGACTTTCACATGGAATCCAGAGGTACACAGATAAATGAGATGAAAGTTCCTTATTCTGTTCTAGAAGAGATGAAGAAGAGGGTGCAATAAAGATGCATTTAAGCATCAGTTCTTCTAATAATTTACTTACTTCTAAGTGATTACTGGGAGTAAAATTTATAAATCCTTATTAATTATTCTTTAAAATGGTTGATGTATTTAACGATATTAGGTACGCGATACAATACGAACAAGTAACTCTAGACTTAGGGGGTACATACAGGCAATTTGCAAGTGATACTCTGAGTTTAATAAAAATCCCAAAAAACAGCAAAGTATTAGACTTAGGTTGTGGGACTGGAATATCAACTTGTACAATATTTGACATGGCTGAAAAAGTTAAAGTTACTGGAGTTGACAAAGCTCAGCACTTCTTAGATATTGCATTATTAAAGTTTGGATTGTTAGATAATCCTAATAGTATTCTTCAAATTATTAAACAAGATCATCCTTATCCACAAGTATTAAGAGATAAATGTGATGTTAAAGATTTAGAATCTCATCTCAAAAAGATTGCACAAAAATATAAGAAATTTGGAAACAAGGTAAGTTTCTATCATAAAGATGCTTCTGAGATATTAGATATCAAAGAAAGACCCTTTGATTATGTTCTTGCAAACCAAGTTATTCATTGGTTCAGAAAAAAAGATACTAAATCTGGAGAACCTAACCTTGATTATGAAAGAACTATTATCCAGCAAGTCAGAAATAGTTTAAAAGAAGGGAGCTTATTTGGTTTTAATACAAGTGGCGCAGATTACAAATTTGACAAAAATGATATGAACCAAATCCATATCCTGAACCACCCTTTTTACATTGCATTTATGGAATCACTACATTATCAACTAAGTTCAAAATGGTTCCCTAAAAGAGAGTATACATTTGATCATAATGAAATAAAAAGAATCATGGAAGAGAACGGCTTTAATATTGAAGCTAGTAAACAAAAGAAAATGTATCGCCAACCAAACCAAATCATAGAAGTATGCATAGTGGGTGGACAGATGCAAATATTTCAAAAAAGTAATGTAGAATCAACAACAGAAGAACGGGAAAGAATATTAGAAGAAGCATTAAAATACGCTTTAAGAAAAAGTTCACCAGGAGTAAAGCCGGTTATTGAAACCGGGATACATTATATTGCCAGAAAAATTTAAAGTAAAAATAATAAAATTCAAATATTTTTTTTATACCACTCAAAAAACTTCTTCATACCTTCTTCAATGCTTGTTTCTGTCTTATATCCTAAAAGTTTCTGTGCCTTACTAATATCTGCATAGGTTATATCAACATCTCCTGGCTGCATGGGTATTTCTTTGATAACTGCTTTTTTACCAGTTGATTTTTCTATTACCTTAATAAAATCATTAAGCATTATTGGTTGGTTATTACCTAAATTAATTATCTCAAAGTCTAATTCTTTGTCAACAGCTGAAACTACTCCTTTAACAATGTCTGTTATGTATGTATAATCTCTTTTGGTTGTTCCATCACCAAACCTCTTAATAGGCTGGCCTTTAACAATCCAGTCAATGAATAGATAAGGCGCCATGTCAGGTCTTCCTCTAGGACCATACACTGTAAAGAACCTTAAACAAGTAATCTTCATATTGTATAAATGATGATAAGTATAGCAGATAAGCTCTGCTGCTTTTTTTGTAGCAGCATAAGGGCTTATAGGATTATCAACATTATCGCTCTCTGAGAAAGGAATCTTTTTTTGATTACCATACACACTACTGCTGCTTGCAAATACAAAACTCTTAATCTTGTAATCTTTAGCTAAGTCAAGGAGATTAAGGGTGCCTTTCACATTTACTTCTTCGTAAAGAAGGGGTTGCTCTATTGAAGACCTAACACCTGCTCTTGCAGCAATATGCACTACTTTTTCAGGCTTTTCTTTTTCAAAGATTTTCTTTAATCCTTGATAGTTTCTTATGTCTTCTTTGTAAAAAGCAAACTCTGGAGATTTCTGCAGAATCTTAAGATTCTTTTCTTTCTTTTTAACATCATAATAATCATTTAAATCATCAACACCAACAACAGAATCCCCTCTTTTAAGAAGGGCTTCTGATACATGGCTTCCTATAAAGCCAGCACAACCAGTGACTAGAAGTTTCATTTTAACATTAAGCCAAGCCCTACTCGTCAGCCCATAACCGTATACTTCGTATACGAACATGGTCTGTCTCGCCGTGCCTGCCATTGCTGTCTCACTTCGTTCGCCATCAATGACAACAATGGCACCGACGGTCTTGGCTTTTACCTCCCAACACCTTTATACTTAAACCCTAATTTCTTTAGTTCAATAGGGTCATATATGTTCCTACCATCAATAATTATGTGCTGCTTCATTAACTTTTTTATCTTAGCAAAGTCTGGCTCTCTGAACTCATCCCATTCTGTTAAAATTATAAGGGCATCTGCATCTTTTAGTGCTTCATAAGCATTCTTTGCAAAAACCACTCCTTTTTTTAAAACCTTTTTTGCATTCTCCATTGCTTCAGGGTCATAAGCCTTAATCTTTGCATACTCTTTTAATAACTGGTCTATCACTGTTAAACAAGGTGCTTCTCTTATATCATCTGTTCTTGGCTTAAAAGAAAGACCCCAAATAGCAATTGTTTTACCTTCAAGTTTTGGGATAAATTTTTTTAGCTTAGGAACCAGGCTTCTCTTCTGCCTTTCATTAATGTAATCAACAGTGCGCAAAAGGTTTGAGGTAAAGCCGTATTGCTCTAGTATTTGGGCAATTGCTTTTACATCCTTTGGAAAACAACTGCCTCCATAACCACAACCAGCTTGCAAGAACCTTGAACCAATCCTAGTATCAAGACCCATGCCTTTGGCAACAGCTTTGATATCAGCACCTATCTCCTCGCATAAATGACTTAGCTCATTCATAAAACTAATCCTGGTTGCAAGCATTGCATTGCTAGCATACTTGATGAGCTCAGCATTCTTCTCAGTTGTAAACATTATTGGTTTTGTAGCTCTACTTATAGGCTTGTAAAGCCTTGCAAGCGTCTCCTTTGCTTTTTCACTAGAAGTGCCTATGATTATTCTGTCAGGGTTCTGGAAATCCTTAACAGCAGCTCCTTCTCTTAAGAACTCTGGGTTGCTCACAACATCAAAATCAATTTTTTTCTTTCTCTTCTTTAGCTCAGCATTAATAATCCTCTTAATCTTTTCTGCAGTACCAACAGGAACAGTACTTTTAGTCACAACAATCTTATAAGAAACAATATGCTTACCTATGCTCTCAGCAGCATTATAAACAAAACTCATGTCAGCTTCGCCATTGGCCTTGGGAGGCGTTCCTACACAAATAAAGATTATTTCTGCTTGTTTTATTGAGTTTTCAGTGTCTATTGTGAACTTAAGTCTGCCTTGCTTAAGGTTTCTCTCAACAAGTTCTTTAAGCCCAGGCTCATAGATAGGAATAATTCCTTTGTTAAGAGTCTCAACCTTTTTCTCATCAATATCCAGGCAAATAACATCATTACCAAGGTCAGCAAAACAAGTGCCAGAAACAAGGCCTACATAGCCGCTTCCTATGCATAAAAGCTTCATATTATTCCTCCTAAACCCACAGAAAGAGAGAATAAGGGCTTATTTAAAGGTTATGAAAACAAAAACCTTATAAATAAAACCTCTTTCTATCGTCTTGGACGGTCATAGCAGCGTGGTTACACCTGTTCCCATTTCGAACACAGAAGTTAAGCATGCTCACGTTCCGGGGTGTACTGCACTTTGTGTGGGAAACCCGGAAA
>LSSJ01000034.1 GCA_001595785.1 Euryarchaeota archaeon SM23-78 | reverse complement strand
GTGTGTGTGATTGTTGGGTCTCCTGTTGTGCATGTTCCGTCTGGTTCTTCACACACGCTTGTGAATGAGTTTCTGTAGTCCCATGTGTATGGATTGTCGTCTGGTGTGTTGTCGCATGTTGCAATGCCAATTATATCATTTGCACTACAATCAACAGGTGTTCCTGGCTGACAATCATTTATTGGATCACAATATTCTAAACCAGTACATACCAGCCCATCATCACAGTAGGTGTCATCTGGTGTGTAATCACAACTGTCTGTTCCTTCATTACAGGTGTCAACTGTACAGTTTACTGCATCATCACAAACTACAGGGGTTCCTGCTTGGCAATCATTTATTGCATCACATGTTTCCTGACCATTACAATAAATTCCATCATCACAATAAGTATCATCTGGGGTATAATCACAGCTGTCTGTGCCTTCATTACAAGCATCAATTGTGCAATCTACTAAATCATCGCAATCAACTGGTATGCCTGGCTCACATGTATAATTAATTAGGTTACACCATTCTGCTCCATTACAGTATAATCCGTCATCACAGTCAGAGTCATTGAAGCATTCACCAGCAAAAGCCTCAAGGTTAGTATACCACTTGGTGCCTCCTTCCTCCCAGATATCATTTGTTGTTGATGTGGCTGCTAAAGATGCTTGTACTCCGTTAATATAGAATGTTATCTGGTCACCGGGAATTGCCCCTTCATCTATGGTTGTGGTTTCAGGGTCATCACCAATACAGGTTAGAGGGCCATAATAGCCTTCTTGAGGGCCTCCTGGGTTGGTAAAACTTCCGCATAGGATACCATCAGGGTCATAAGCCTCAACAGTATCTCCTGCAACTATGCCTAAACTGTTCAGGGTTGCTGTTCCAGCAAAGGCACAAGGGGTTGGTGGTCTAGCAAATGCTAGCTGAAGGGCTATCAATAACACAACAATGTATAACATACTTTTTAGATTTGTTTTCATTTTTTTACCTCGCTTTTTTTAATTTATTTTAATAATGGAAATTTATGTTATGACCATAATATTATATTATTATATTATCCAGTTCTGCCCAACACTTGATTTTATCCAATAGCCCTTGCCAGCTGTCATTTCTGTTAGGGTGTTGAGCCATGGGAAGGGCGCTTCTGTGTCATAGACCTTCCATTCATCACTGTCTGTGTGATAGGTCCATACTACTATTGGTGTGGTTAGTCCACTGATTGGGGTTGGCATAGGAGTGGTGGACATGTTGTAGCCTACAAAGTTCCAGCCATTTACCAAGCCAATTGTATAACCAGTCATGGTATTTCCTTGTGCACTTAGGGTTTGGTTTATGGTGCTGCTTAACCAATAGGCATCTCCATAAATCATGTTGTGCAGGGTGTTTAGCCATGGAAAGGGTGCTGCTGTGTCATAGACTGTCCAGGTGTCTGCACTGGCATTATAGTACCACACCACAATCTGACCGCTCAGACCACTCAACACATTTTGTATTGTAGTATTGTCTGGTTGTAATGGTATGCTAATCAGATTCCAGCCAGTGTATAAAGGTAAGTTGTAAGTAATGATTAGGATAAGAACCAAATCTTGTCTATCATTAAAGCCTGCTTGCCAGGCGAGAGTAGGACTTGCTTGTGTTCCATTAATTTCAACAACAACAGCATCCCCATCTTCTGGACCTTCTATGCAGTCAGATTTATTTTGACATGGAACACATGCTTGTCCAGCAGCCCAGTGTATAGAACAATTCCTATCATTATTAAAAGTTAATTCTTTATCACCGCCTACTAGGATGATATCATAATAACCGCTCAGGGTTTGTGAGGGTTGAGCATAATTGGTGCCATTTACAAGGCCTTCAACAGGCAACCCATCTTGTACACTTCCATTATCAACCAATCCCCAATATTCAGAGGGAATTGGAGGTGGTGCATCATCAGATGCAAGAACAAATGAAATATAAAATGATATTAATAGAACTATGAATAAGGGTAAAAACATGTACCTCCACCCTTTTCTCATCTATTAACCCCCTTATTTTTGTATTGCTACTTTAAAATAAACAATTGTGAATACAACTCTCATATATAAATACTTTGACATTTTATTATATATATTGAGCTACATACTTTTTCCTCGACAAAATATTGGAAAAACTATAACCTGTTAGTGACAATATTTTTTTGGTTTTTGGGTTTATAAATTTATTTAATTGAAAAATAAAATTTGAAAAATCAAAATAATAAATAAATTTTCTATAAAAAATTATTTTTTCTTACTTGGTCTTAACATTGAAATCAACACAATAATAGCAGCTATCAAAGCAACCACTATCACTATGAACCCCCAAGGAATCCTTAAATTACCAATACCCAGCACTCCTCCTGTTATTCTAGAAGTTTGATTTTCTTCTTCAGTTTCTGCTATGGCTTCTTCAATGCCTTCTTCTTCTAATCCTTGTCCTACCGCTGGTGTTTCCTCTACTTCTTGTTCACTAACCAAAGATTCTTCTTCAACTACTTCTTCCTTTTCTTCCTCAACCCTTGGTTCTTCAACACACAATCTCTTATTCTTTTTGGTTGCACTTGTTCTTGCATGAGTGCATGTTTGGATTTGTTCACCATTAATACACGCAGACCATTCACCACACTTCCAGTCATCACTTGTGCTGGTGGAGTCACCTCCACCTCCTCCACCGCCTCCGCTAGAGGAGCTGGTTTCTTCCTCTTCTTCCTCTTCTTCCTCTTCTTCGCTTGTCTCAATTGTTATGGTCTCGCTTGCAGCAGGTCCTTCACCATTTCCTACATTATCAACAGCTGTTATCTTGTAGGTATAAGTTCCATCAGAAAGAGGACCATCACTAAAAGATGTTGAAGTAGTGGTATCTACTAAAACATTATTTCTGTATATTACATAATAATCTACCCCACTACTACAATTCTCAGGACCATCAATAGATGCTTCCCAGCTAAGCTCAACATTCCCACTAACTGTTAAGCTTGTTGGTGCATCAGGTGCTTGAAAATCAAAGCACACAGGTATGCCTTCTTTTTGAGCTAATACATTAGGTAATGCTATTATTTGGATTAATAATAAAAAGAATATTACAAGCTTTATTCTCATTTTAAAACCCCCACTTATTTTAACCAGAGGTATAAGAACATAATATATAAATTTTTCTATTATTTAGTAACTACAAACAGGTATTATTTTTTAAGGCTTTTCTCAAACTCTTTAAGCAGCTTCTCCTGTTCTCTACTCAGCTTCTTAGGAACCTCAATATTAATCTTAACCAACTGGTCACCTTTACCAAAGCCATGCAAATGCTTTACTCCTTTTCCACTCATCTTAAGGATAGTGCCTGGCTGAGTACCAGCAGGAATCTTAAGAGAAGCTTCTCCATCAATAGTAGGCACCTTAATCTTATCACCCAGAACAGCCTGTATAAAAGATATGTTTTGCTCTAAAACAAGGTTATCACCATGCCTTTCAAATAACTCATGAGGCTCAACATGAATCAGTAAGTATAAATCACCAGGTCTAGCTCTTCTATAACCGGCCTCTCCTTCACCAGCAACCCTGAGCTTAGCACCACCCATGATACCAGCAGGAACATCAACCTCTATTGTTTTTGTCTTTCTAACCCTGCCAGTGCCTTCACACTCTTTGCAAGCATGCTTAATAGTTTCACCAGTACCATTACAAGTTCTGCATGTAGTGCTGGTCTGGAACAAGCCAAAGGCAGTTCTTCTAGTTTCCCTATACACACCACCACCATCACAATCAGGACAACTGGCTATACCAGTGCCTCCTTTACCATCACACTCATCGCAAACATAATTTTTAGTAACCCTTATCTTCTTCTTAACACCCTTAGCAGCTTCTTCCAGAGAAACAGCTAAATCATAAGCTAAGTCTTTACCAGTAGTAGACCTTGCTCTTGTAAAAGGGCTTCTTCTAGTTCTTCCTCCAAAAGCACCTGAGAAAAAGGTATCAAAGATACTATCAAAATCAAAGCTATCAAACCCAAAATCAGAGAAGTCAAATCCAGAGAAGTCAAATCCTCCAAACCCAGCTCCAGAACCACCAGCACCTGCATATTTAAACGCATCAACCCCATACATATCATACTGCTTTCTCTTCTCCTCATCACCAAGCACAGAAGCAGCCTCATTAATCTCCTTGAACTTATCAGCACTATCAGACTCCTTATTTAAGTCAGGATGATACTTTTTAGCTAATCTTTTATAAGCTTTCTTAATCTCTTCTTTAGAAGCACCCTTATCTACTCCTAGGATTTTATAATAATCTTTTGCCATTCTACTCCCATAATAATATTATTAATTTTAAATGTTACGAAAAATAAGCTTGAGATCGTCGTTGCCTTCATTTGCCTCATTTACGAAGTAAATGATGGCAAGGCACGGCGAAGCTTTGCGAAGCAAAGCAGAGTAGGGCTCAAGTTTATTTCAACCCATATAACTCGGTCTTGGTGTTGTACTCTTATTTTTCTTATCTGCTTTCTTACTCTCCTTCCTTGCCTTTTCAACAGCTTTGGGTTCTTTTATCTTGCCAAACTTATCCTCGTACTTCTTTATGTTATCGCTTAAACTCTTAACAAACTCCTTTGCTACATAAGGCTCAAGCACAACAACCTTGTGTGTGAGCACCATCTGAGGCTTGTTATCAGGTGTGAATTGAGGATATAACCCTTTGAAGTCAATAATGAACTTATCAGGATTATGCACAATAGCATGCTGGTTTGATAACAAGGGATTGTTATCCAGGTTTTGTATTAATGGCATTTCTTTTTTTTCCATCCTTATCACCTTAATTATTTTTTTATCTTTTTTAAGGGTATTAAATAACCCCCAAATTTCGGCGCACAATGCCTGTGGGCAATCCAAAAATAACTTTATTTAAAACACTTGTCACACGACTCAGGTTAACTCATTTTTTCTTTCTTTTACCTTGCTTATCTTCTTCATCCTTTACTTCTTCAAACTCTGCATCAACAACATCATCATCTGTTTTCTTCTTACTTTCTGTTTGTGCACCCGTACCTGTTCCTGCTTGTTTTCTAGCCTGTTCTTGTGCTACTTTCTGGTACATCTCTGTGCTCATCTTCTGTATCTTCTCATTAATCTCTTGCATTTTCTTATTAATAGCAGCAACGTCCTTTTTCTCTGGCTCCATGAGTCTCTTTAACCCTTCAATCTCCTTCTTAACATCCTCTATCTCTTTGCTATCAACCTTGCCTTTAAAGTCTTTGAACAGCTTATCAGAGGTATATATCAAGGTGTCAGCTGCATTAATAGTTTCTGCCTCTTCTTTTTTCTTCTTGTCCTCCTCTGAGTATTTCTCAGCATTCTTTCTCATCTTCTCAATCTCATCTTCTGATAAATTAGTTGTTGCTGTTATCTTAATACTCTGTTCTTTACCAGTACCAAGGTCTTTTGCACTAACATGCACAATGCCATTAGCATCAATATCAAAACTTACCTCTATTTGTGGGGTGCCTCTAAGAGCAGGTGGTATTCCTATTAGGTCAAACTGTCCTAATAACTTATTATCTATTGCCATGCTCCTTTCTCCTTGGAACACACGAATAGTTACTGCTGGCTGATTATCAGATGCAGTACTAAATATCTGGCTTTTCTTAGTAGGGATGGTTGTGTTCCTCTCAATCAGCTTGGTAAAAACACCTCCAAGAGTCTCAATACCAAGGCTAAGAGGAGTAACATCGAGCAAAAGAACATCTTTTACTTCTCCTGCTAGTATTCCTGCTTGTATTGCAGCTCCTAAAGCTACTGCTTCATCAGGATTAACACTCTTTTCACCTTCTTTGCCAGTAAGACTCTTAACCAGTTCTTGCACATCTGGTATTCTAGTACTCCCACCAACCAATATGACTTTGTCAACATCCTTTGAAGTAATCTTTGCATCCTTCATGGCTAATTGCGTTGGAACCTTTAATTTCTCAAGAATATCCTGTATCATTGACACAAATTTAGCTCTTGAGAGCTCCATGATAAGGTGTTTTGGTCCTTGTTTATCAGCTGTTATGAATGGTAGGTTTATTTGGGTTTTTATCTTGCTTGAGAGCTCAATCTTGGCTTTTTCAGCAGCCTCTTTTAGTCTTTGATGAGCAGTTTTATCCTTTCTTAAGTCTATTCCATGCTGTTTTTTGAACTCATCAGCCATCCAATTAACTAATATATCATCAATATCATCTCCTCCTAAATGGTTGTCTCCATTAGTAGCTTTTACCTCAAAAACTCCTTCTCCTAGCTCTAGGATTGAGACATCAAAGGTGCCTCCTCCAAAGTCAAACACCATGATTGTGTGGTCATGGCTCTTGTCTAATCCATAAGCTAAGCTTGCAGCTGTTGGCTCATTAATAATTCTTAGAACTTCAAGACCTGCTATTTTTCCTGCATCCTTGGTTGCTTGTCTTTGTGCATCCTCAAAATAAGCAGGCACTGTAATCACTGCTTTCTTGATTGGTTGTCCAAGATAAGCCTCAGCATCCTTTTTTAGCTTTTGTATAATCATAGAACTAATCTCTTGAGGAGTATACTCTTTATCCCATATCTTTACCTTGAAATCCTCTCCCATATGCCTCTTAATACTGTACACTGTGTGCTCTGGGTTGGTTATTGCTTGGTTCCTAGCAATCCTACCAACCAATCTTTCACCATCCTCTGTCATTGAAACAACACTAGGAGTGATTCTTTCTCCTTCTGCATTCGGTATAATGATTGGTTTTCCAGCTTCTAATACAGCAACTGCACTAAAAGTGGTTCCTAAATCAATTCCAATAATTTTTTCTTTTGCCATAATTTTCACCTTCCATTTATTTTCTTAAAATTAGGGCGTGCCAAAAACTTTATTTTTGAGCATGCCATTTTAACTCCTTTCCTCGCGAACGTAGTGAGCGAGTAAATAATTATTTTCTTTGATTTTTAATTAATTTTGAATTCTTAATTTTGATTTAATTTTATTTTTTAATTTAAAATTTTTATTAGTCCTCAATCGCCGGACAGGCTTTTTTCTTCTTTTTCTTGTGTATCCCCTTGCTTTTTTTCCTCTTTCTTCTTCTTAGCAACCTTAACCTTACTATGCCTTATAACCTTGTCATTCAACAAGTATCCTTTTTGCATCTCTTCAAGTATGGTATTTTTTTCTTTATCACTCTCCTCTGTTAGCAAGGCTTCATGATAATAAGGATCAAACTTCTTGCCTACACACTCGATGTGTTTTAGTCCTTGAGAATGCAGGGCTTCGATTAGATGGGAGTAGATTAATTCCATTCCTTTGTAGAAATCATCTTTTGCCCTGCAGTCCTTCAAGGCGAGCTCAAAATTATCCAGGATTGGTAATAATTTCTTGATTAAATCAGCATTAGCGTATTTTATGAATTCAGAGTTCTCTTTCTCACACCTCTTTTTGTAGTTCTCGAATTCTGCTTGTACTCTTTGCAATATCTCTGTTAATTCTTTTATTTTTGCTTCTTGGTCTTCTTTTTTCTGTTTTATTTTCTTTTTTTCTTGTTTACCTTTGTCTTTTCCTTCATCTTTTACATCTTCTTCCTTATCCTTTGTCATTGTTAATCCTCCAAATCAATGGGTTTAAAAGGTATTTCTTAATACTGGTTTTGGCGCGCGCAAATGCCCTGTGGGCAAAAACAAAAAAAATTTCATTTAAAACACTTAGCGCGTGGCTTAGCATCTTTTTTATTTGATTTTCACCTTTTTTTCTTCTTCTCTTATCACTTTTTGTTGTTTTTTTAAGATTGCTAACAATATCCTCTGAACTGATGACTACAATCAGAACTTAGGTACTCATCTGGTTTTCGATGATACTTTGCATATTTTGGTTGCTTAGGAGTGTAATTACTATGAGAGTTAGCCATATATATTGAATTGTTATTATTTGTATGATAATGTGTTCTTATATTCTTTTCTGCCAAAACATAGGCCATTGCATAATTTTTTTGGTACATTTTCATCTTAAATTCGTTCATAAACATAGTTTTGTTGAGTTTAAATCAACGATGTTGATATAGAATGAACGGTTTATTTATATATTTTTCGGTTTTAGAACAAAAATATTCAAAAAGAAATCAACAACCGCGCCCTAAAGGACGCGGTATGTTGGTAGCAAAAATGAATCATCGCGGTTGTTGATACAAAAAAGAATACCTAAACCTCGACTTTAAAATCGAGGTATTCTTTTTTGCTAATAAAAAAATTTACTTTTGCGAACGCATCTTCAAAACAACATATATTAATAGAGCAGCTAATAAACCCAGGAGAAATAAGGGAAAAGCCCATGGAGGGACACTCCTAGCACCCACAACTGCTCCTGTTGGACCAACATCTGTGTCATCAAAACCTGCTAAAACATTAGTTTCTGTCTCTTGCTCTTCAGTTTCTTCTTCACTAACACCTGAATCACCTGAGAAAGAATCTTCTTCCTCAGCTTCTTGCTCAGATTCAACAGATGGTCTTTCCTCAAGTTTACAGCTCTTTGTCAAGACCTGGGTAACTGCGCGCTGTGTGCACAACTGGATTTGGGTTCCTTCTGTGCATTCTGACCAGGCTCCGCAGTACCATGCATCAGAACTAGTGCCGCCTTTACTACTTCCTCCACCATTATCTCCATTCTCTTCTCCACCACTCTCTTCTTGGCATTCACCATCCGTACACACATAGCCTTCATCACAATCAGAATCCTCAACACACTCAGGTTCTTCTTCTACACATACACCATCAACACATACTTCCCCCTGATCACAATCAATGTCACTAACACACTCAGGCTCGAGCTCATTAAGCACACATAAGCCGTCTACACACACATAACCTTCATCACAATCATCATCTACAACACACTCAGGCTCAGGCTCTTCCACACAAAAACCATCCACACACACTTCCCCTTCACTACAATCAACATCACTCACACATTCAGGCTCAGGATCAGACTCTTCCTCACAAAAACCATCCACACAAACATAGCCTTCATCACAATCAGAATCCCAAAGACACTCAGGCTCAGAATCAGGCCAATAGCACTTAGTAAGTGTTAGATAAGCCCAGTCAAGGTTTTCATGGCACTGAGTCCTTAAAATCGCTAATCTAATAGCAAAATCTTCAAGGCCTTCTACCAAGTCAACATTACAGGAGTCCAGAGCGTCTCCTACCCTCTCTGGCAAGTCACATACTTGTACCCATTCAGAGCCATCAAAGTACTCAAGCCATACCTGTACAAAGAACTCGGCATGCTCAAGGAACACTGTTGCGTTCTTAACATCAAACTTGTCAATGCCATACCAGTACATATAGATATAATTAGGTATTGAGTCACTACAACTGCCTTGCTGTACATAGATATTATCACTGTAATTAGCCTCAAAAGTCACATCATCTTGGTTACCACCGCACCACAGGTCTGTGTGAGCATAATCAAGCCAGAGGAATATGTCCTCACAAATAGGTCCTTTTGTACAGTCTGCGTTACAGCCATCTCCACCAATGTTATTACCATCATCGCATTCTTCATAAGGCTCATCAAGCACTCCATCACCACAATAACCATCAATTAAAGTAACATTCTCACATGTATCACTACAATAAGTGCAGCTTTCCTCATATGAAGGTATGCATTCTATGCCATTATTAACTCCTTCATCACATTCTTCACCATCATCAAGGATTCCATCTCCGCAAGCAGGTATTTTAATGAATTCACACACACAGGTCTCTTGATTACAAGTATCTATGGTGTTGGGGTTGCAATCACTACAGTCATCATCACTATCACACTCTGCTCCACACTCATCCTTCACACAAATATATTTGAAGGGGTCTTCTAAGCATCCGCACACATTACTACAATATCCATACGCATCTCTTACACCTAGTTTTGTACCATCACAATCATCAATAATTGATTGGGAACAGTAGGAGTTATTATCTGTTCCTGGAAGCTCACAAGTCTCACCATCATTGATTATGCCATCACCACACCACTCATAAGTCTCGCACTCATCCCAAGTGCAATCATCTTTGCATAATTCATAGCCAGCATAACCAAACTGGTCAAAGCATTCTCTAAAGCCACCATCGCACTCCTCATAAGGATCCTGCACTACATCATCACCACAAAAACCATCATACAATTCTATTATCTCACAGTTCTCACTACAATATTGACAGCTACCATCATAAGGAGGCACACACTCAACACCATTATTCACACCATCATCACATTCCTCGTATGGCTCATCAAGCACTCCATCACCACAATAACCATCTCTTAATTCAATAATTTCACAGGTCTCACTACAATACTCACAACTACCGCCATAAGGAGGTATGCATTCCACACCATTATTAACTCCATCATCACACTCTTCATCAGGGTCAAGGTTTCCATCACCACAATAAGGCTCTTCTTCATGCTCACACATGCAGGTGTTTAAGTTACAAGTATCTATAGTATTGGGATTACAATCATTACAATCATCATCACTATCACACTCAGCACCACACTCATCCTTCACACACTGATAATTAAATGGATCATCAACACAACCACACTCAGCATCACAATCACCATAAGCATCTCTAGTTCCTAGCTTCTTACCAGAACACTCCTGGGTTGTCTGACCACAATAAGAATTATCATCAGTACCAGGATACTCACACTCCTCATAAGGATCCTGCACTAATTCATCACCACAAAAACCATCATACAATTTTACTATCTCACAGGTCTCACTACAATACTCACAACTACCGCCATAAGGAGGATCACATTCTACTCCATTGTTCTCTCCTTCATCACACTCTTCACCAGGATCAACATTACCATCACCACAGATATATAATGGTTCACACCTATATAATTTTACTTTTAGCTTTGCACACCCAAGGTATTCATGGCAGGTTCCTGCTTTCCAAGCAACTACTCTTAATTCTATATCATCCACTTCTCCTAAGGTGTCTAGATAAGGCATTAAGTCACAAGTATCCCAGGTAAATGAGCTTGATTCAGCAGGGTCACAAACATCAATCCAGGTTCCAAACTCGTCTTTGAGCTGGACTTTTATAAGGGTTGATGCCTCTTTATGATAAAGCATTAAATCAAAGTATTCAGCATCTTCATAATCTGAAACATTGAGCTCATCACCATCCCAATTCAGGTAGACATAATGAGTGTTTTCATCGCCTGTGTTAACACTTAAATAACCATCATTGCATAACTGGTCTGAAACATCATCACCGCATTCATCAATAAAGGCTGATGTTGGTTTTGATTCATAAGTGAATTCTACTAATTCTTCATCCTCTTCGCATAATCCTTCTAATTCACAGTTAGCACTGCACCCATCACCATCTTCATTATTACCATCGTCGCACTCTTCGTATGGCTCATCAAGCACTCCATCACCACAATAACCATCAATTAATTCAATGATTTCACAGGTCTCACTACAATACTCACAACTGCCAGCATAAGGAGGTATGCATTCAATGCCATTGTCCTCCCCTTCATCACACTCTTCTTCACCTTCTAATATACCATTACCACACTCTGGAAGGGTTGGCAAGCACTCAATAATAACATCACCTGTGTTTGCAGCATTATTTATTTTATCAGCAATATCCTTTGCTTTTTCAGGGTCACTATCTATAAGGGATTCTGCTTCATCCAAGGCATCACCAACAGTGCCTGAATCAGAAAGGTTACCTAAATCAATTGTTGTCTGGAGATATAACTTTCCAGAAGCTACATTAAGCCAAAGAGCCATTATTTGTTGTTGAGCTCTTTCTTGCATGCTTGCAGGTTCCTCTGGTTCAAGTATCTCACACATATCATCAAAGTCTTCTACATCATCAAAGAAGTCTGTTAAGTCATGCACTGTTTCTAAGTATTCCTCCATTGATTCTTGTGTTTCATGGTTAAAGTGTCCTTTGCATGGCTGTTTCCAGTAGCCTATTGTGTGAGGAGTACATTCTCCTTCTAGTTCTAACATACAGTCAGCTGAGCAGCCATCGCCATCAATATTATTACCATCATCACATTCTTCATCAGGGTCAAGGTTTCCATCACCGCAATAAGGTATTGGTTCATACTCACACAAGCAAGTATCTAAATTACAGGTATCGCCAATATCAATACATGGATTCTGAGCATCACACTCAGCACTACACTGAGCAACATCACAAGCATGCGTTACAGTTGAGTCACCTGTAGTGCATGTACCGCTTGGTTCCTGGCATGTGCTTGTAAATGAGTTTCTGGAGTCCCAAGTATAAGGATTTGCATCTGGATCATTATCACAAGTTGCAATACCAGTTATATCATTTGCACTGCAATCAACAGCTGGTCCAACATTCACACAAACCTCGCTTTGGCATTCATCAGCTCCATCACACACTAATCCATTCTCACATGGAGTTCCATCTGGTTGTCCTAAGCATTGTGATTCAACGCATGTACAACTAGCAAGGTTACACACTTCACCTACCCCGCAATCACTGTCTTGGTCACAAGGTGCTCCGCACTCTAATGAGTTAACACCGTCTCCAGGGTCATTATCAGTACAATAAGTGTCTTCCATCTCGCAAGAGTATACATTACATGTTCCTGCACCATCACAAGTATCATGACCATCATCAGGATAGAACTCAGCAAAAAAACCATTACAAACATCAGCAGGACAATCCCTAGCAAAACCACAATAGGTACCAGCTGGTTGCTTTGCATCTACAGGACAATCATTACTTACACCGTCACAAAACTCTGCAGCATCACATTCATCTACAGCAGCTCTACACTCATCAGTAGATTTTAAATCTGCTGGGCAATCAACACTAGAACCAGTACAGTATTCTACTAAGTCACAATCACCAGAACTTGCCCTACACTCTGTTGAAGCAGGCTCAAAAGCATCAGCTGGACATGATGGATCAGTACCAGTACAGTATTCTTCTAAATCGCATATTCCTGCACTAGCACGACACATGGTTGTGTCTGGTTTATTCTGCTGCTCACAAGTAAATGTGCCCATATTACATACTCCATCCGCACATTCATCATCTAAGTAATTACAATCATCATCATTTACACATTCACCAATTGGAGTACATACACAATTCACACATTCCTCTCCCATACTACAATCACTATCTTGATCACATTCTGCTCCACAAGTTAATCCATTAACACCATCAATAGCATCATCATCAGTACAATAAGTGTCTTCCATTGCACAAGAATATTGTATACAATTACCACTATCATCACATGTATCATGACCATCATCAGGATAGAACTCAGCAAAAAAACCATTACAAGCATCATCAGGACAATCCCTAGCAGAACCACAATAGGTACCAGTAGGTTCAAAACCATTATCAGTACATGTTCCTGCATCATCACAAGTATCATCTACAAGACACTCAACACCCTGATCACCACAAGCAAAACCAGAAGCCTCATAATTAGGCTCACAAACTCCTGCTGAACAACTATCTGGGTTGTCACACTCAGTATCACTTGAATCACCACAAGATGAGCCGTCTGGGTCATTGGCTGTACAAAAATCTGAACCCTCATCACAGGATTCGCTGCAATCAGTATCACCATCTGGACCAGCACACGGATTTCCAGCACTTATTGAACAACTTCCAGCCTGACACTGATCAGCTCCATTACAAAAGAATCCATCATCACAGCTTGTTCCATCTGGCTCATAACCATTATCTGTACATGTTCCTGCATCATCACAAGTATCATCTACAAGACACTCAACACCCTGATCACCACAAGCAAAACCAGAAGCCTCATAATTAGGCTCACAAACACCAGATAAACAACTATCTGGGTTGTCACACTCAGTATCACTTGAATCACCACAAGGAGTATCGTCAGCAACAGGTTCTGGATAACACGTGTAAGTTCCTAAGTCACACTTCCCAGTATTACACTCATCTGTTAGATAAGCACAATCAGCATCTTCAGTGCATTCTGCTTCAAAGGCTTCAAGGTCAGTATACCACTTAACGCCTCCTTCTGTCCAGATATCATCTGTTGTAGAACTATTAGCTAAAGTGGCCTGTACCCCATTTATAAAAAAGGTTATCTGGTCTCCTTCTTCTGCCCCTTCATCAACACCTGTTGTATCAGGGTTATCTCCCTTACACATTAAAGGACCATATTGACCATTAGGAATGGCTCCTCCTGGATGAGTAAAGGTTCCGCATAGAACACCATCAGGATCATAAGCCTCAACAACATCTCCTGCAACTATTCCCACACCATTTAATGTTGCTGTTCCTGCAAAAGCACAAGGAGTTGTTTCTCCAACAGCAAGTACAATCACAGAGAATATTGTTGCCAGCAATATAATCATTAGTGCTCTTAAAAAGAATTTTTTATTGTCTAAAAAGAATGCCATGCCTTGCTTGTTTTTAATCATATATTACCACCCCCAGGGCAATTTCCTCTCCTATTTTTTTTATTTGAGAAGCACTAGATTTCTTCTCTAGGAATGTTAACGCAATTTTTTAATTAACCTTTTATAAATCTTTTGATAATCGTCTATTAGAATATTAGTACAGATATTTAAATGTTTTGGTTTTGTAATCTTTATAGAGTGATAACAAAATAAGATTCGTTTGTCACCTTGATAAGATAAAAATAAAAAATAATTTTTAATTATTTCTTGCTAACAAAATAAAAAATCAAAGGCACGCATATCAGTAATAAAATTATTACAAATAATGCATACCCATTAACAAGCATTGTGGGAGACTTATCTGTGACTCCAGCCACAAGACTAGAAAGGTCTTTGTTTTTCTTGACACTAGGAGGCGTGTTTTCTTTTGGTTCAAGCATTTTTAAGTTAAGAGTCTTTACAGTATTTGATGTGACTGTGGTTTCTGATTCAATTTCTTGCTCTTCTTCTTCCACTATTTCTTCTTCCTCAACTTCAGGTTCTTGTTCAACCACTTCTTCCTCTTCTTCTATTTCAACTACTTCGCACTCTCTTGTGTTGGTCATAGTAGCTCTGCCTTGAGTGCATTTCTGGGTTTGTTTTTCATTAAAACACTCACTCCATTCCTCACAATCCCAGAGGCCACTAGTGAAGGTGCTACTACCACCTCCGCCAGAGCCGCCTCCTCCCCCACCAGAGGAGGGTTCTGGGTCTTCTTCAGGAGGATTATCTGGCTCTGCAGGTGGTTCATCGTCTTCTGGATACTCACAATAAGTAGCTAATATATATGCCCAGTCAAGATTACCATGACACTGTAATCTAAGAATAGCAAGTCTTAGAGCAATATCTTCTTCACCTTCAACAAGGTCAAACTTACACGAGTCCAAAGTATCACTGGCTCTTTCAGGCAGGTCACAAATCTCAACCCAGTGTGAACCATTATAATACTCAAGCCATACCTCCACTAAGAAATCATTGTGCTCAATAAAGGCTGTGACATTCTCAAGATTAAACATGTCAACATCATACCAATACATATAGATATAATTAGGTATTGAGTCACTACAACTGCCTTGTTGAGCATATACATTATCACTGAAGTTGGCTTCAAAGGTTACATCTTCTCCATAACTACCACACCAGTTATCTAGGTGTGCATGGTCAAGCCAGAGATAGACATCATAGCACTCTCCCTCAAGCTTACAACTAGGCGAGCAACCATCCCCTGGATCATTATTTCCATCATCACACTCTTCATAAGGCTCATCAAGCACTCCATCACCACAATAACCATCAGTTAACTCAATGATTTCACAGGTCTCACTGCAATATTGACAACTGCCATTATAAGGAGGATCACAAACCACACCATTATTAACTCCATCATCACACTCCTCATTACCATTAATTATGCCATCACCACAAAAAGGCTCCTCATAATGCTCACAAACACAAGTATCCAAATTACAAGTATCAATAGTGTGAGGATTACAATCACTACAATCATCATCAGAGTCACACTCAGCACCACACTCACCCATCACACACATATATTCAAAAGGATCATCTAAGCAACCACATACATTATTACAATAACCATAAGCATCCCTAGTGCCTAGCTTCTTACCACTACAACCTCCGGTTGTTGTCTGTTCACAATAAGAATTGTCGTCTGTTCCTGGAAGCTCACAAGTCTCACCATCATTGATTAATCCATCACCACACCACTCATAAGGCTCACACTCATCCCATTCGCAGTCTTGTGTACAGAACTCATAGCCTTTGTATCCGAATGGGTCAAAGCACCCTCTAAACCCACCATCGCACTCCTCATAAGGAGATTGCACTATTTCATCTCCACAAAAACCATCATACAAGGTTACTATTTCACAGTTTTCACTACAGTACTCGCAGCTACCATCATAAGGAGGATCACAAACCACACCATTATTCACTCCATCATCACACTCCTCATTACCATTAATTATGCCATCACCACAAAAAGGCTCTTCATAATGCTCACAAACACAAGTATCCAAATTACAAGTATCAATGGTATTTGGATTACAATCACTGCAATCATCATCACTATCACACTCAGCACCACACTCATCCTTTACACACTGATAATTAAAAGGGTCATCAACACAACCACAACCAACATCACAATTACCAAAACCATCCCTAGTACCTAGCTTCTTACCACTACAACCCCCAGTTGTTGTTTGACTACAATAAGGGTTATCAAAAGTGCTTGGTAACTCACAATCCTCACCAGGATCAACAACACCATTTCCACAGCAAGGCTGAGGCTCATGTTCACATATACATGCTGAATTACAAGTATCTGTGGTATGTGGATCTTGGTCATCACAGTCATCATCAGAATCACATATTGCTCCGCACATGCCAGGCACGCATATTATCTCAAAGGGATCATCTATACAACCACACTCAGCATCACAATCACCCAAGCCATCTCTTACCTCTAATCTATTGCCAATGCATAAACCAGTGGTTGATTGGCTACAATAAAGATTATTAAAGGTGTTTGGTAGTTCACACTCTTCTCCACCTTCAACTACCTCATTCCCACACTCTGGCATGGGCTTGTACTGGCACATATAATTACAATCACCTGTTCCTGGTATTAGCTCATCACACTCAGGATCAGAGGTACAGCCTGCGTAATCATCTTCACAATTATTATCTTCTAGTTCACAAATCTCATTACAATAATCCTGCAAGTACTTGTAGCCATAATTACAGGTATCAAGATAAGTCATGGGTGGATAACCATCACACTCAATATCACCAGAGCAATAGTATTCGCACTTATTTCTATGAACATACTCACAGTCTATACATTCATAATAAGTATTGTCTTCTTTACAAGTATATTGGTGTCCCCATGGTCCCCAGCCAAGATAAGAACCTGATATCTCGCATTCTTCTCCTGGGTCAAGGTTTCCATCTCCACAATAAGGCTCTTCACCATGTTCACACATACAGGTATTTAAGTTACAAGTATCTGTGGTGTGAGGGTTGCAATCATTGCAATCATCATCACTATCACACTCAGCACCACACTCATCCTTTACACACTGATAATTAAAAGGGTCATCAACACATGAGCATCCAGCATTACAATTGCCAAAACCATCCCTAGTACCTAGCTTCTTACCAGAACACTCCTGAATAGTCTGAGAACAATAAGGATTATCAAAAGTGCTTGGCAACTCACAATCCTCTCCTGGGTCAAGGTTTCCATCTCCACAATAAGGTAGGTATCCATACTCACATTCACATGTAGCTAAATTACACGTATCTGTTGTGTGGGGATTAAGGTCATTACAATCATCATCACTATCACACACTGCATCACATTTACTTACACTGCAATAATGATTATAATTACAAGCATAATTTGAGCAAGTAAAAATTGCAATGCATTCGTTTGGAACATCATCAGCATAATCCCATGTATATGGATTACCATCAGGAGTTAAGACACAAGAGTCTGGGCAAAGAGTGGCACTGCACTCATTGTCCTGAGTTGAATCATAAGAACATACGCCTACTGAATTACAAGCTGCACAAAGCCCGCAGTCTGTTCCTGCAGGCTCATAACCATTTGAAGGGCAATAAGCACTTGAACCTGTGCAGTATTCAGGAACATCACAAATCCCTGCATCAGCTCTACAAATTGTTGAAGACGATTTAAAACCATTAGCCGGACAATCATTACTAGTACCAGTACACTTCTCCTCAACATCACAAACACCAGCAGAAGCCCTACAAACATAAGAACTAGGCCTCTTAGCATCAGCAGGACAACTAGAACTACTACCAGTACACTTCTCCTCAACATCACAAACACCAGCACTAGACCTACAAA
>LSSJ01000033.1 GCA_001595785.1 Euryarchaeota archaeon SM23-78 | reverse complement strand
CGCTGCGCACTCATATCATAATCAAACATCAAAGAAAAAATTAACGGAGGACGGCGGTTCCTCTCGGCTAAACTCCGAGTATCCTCCGCCGTAAATGTAATGAATAACAAAACTGATAAAAAAGAAAAGCTTAGAATTAGCACCAAGCAAAGGCTTAAGCTCAAGCATTTTGTTAAGGAGCTTGAGCAACATAGAGGGCGCCATACAGAACTGGTGAGTGTTTATGTTCCTAGTGGTTATGATATGAATAAGATTATTAATCATTTGCAACAAGAGCAAGGCACTGCTTCTAATATTAAGAGTGCCAGCACTAGGAAGAATGTTATTGATGCTTTGGAAAAAATGATTCAGCATTTGAAATTGTTTAAGAAGACTCCTGAGCATGGTTTAGCTGTTTTCTCTGGCAATGTGGCTGAGCGCGAAGGCCAACAGGATTTTGAGGTGTGGAGTGTTGAGCCACCCATACCCTTGAATCAGCGTCTTTATCGTTGCGATAAGGAGTTTGTGCTTGACCCATTAAGAGAGATGGTTGAGCATGAAGATGTGTATGGCATGGTTGTGATGGACAGAAGAGATGCTACTCTGGCTTTGCTTAAGGGCAAGACTATTGTTCCTCTGCAGAAGACTCATTCAGAAGTGCCTGGTAAGATAAGGGCTGGGGGTCAATCTGCTCCTAGGTTTGCCCGTCTAAGAGAGGGCGCTATCAAGGATCATTACAAGAAAGTGGCTGATTATATGAAGAACCAGTTCCTCTACTTAAAGGATATGAAGGGCATCTTGCTCGGAGGCCCTAGCACTACGACCACTGATTTCTTGAACAAAGGCTATCTAACAGCTGATGTTAAGAACAAGATTATTACTGTCAAAGACCTTAGTTATACAGGTGAGTTTGGCTTGCAGGAGCTGCTTGAGAAATGCCAGGACGTGCTTGCAGAGGAAGAGGTTGCTAAGGAGAAAAAGGTTATGCAAAAGTTCTTTAACTTATTGGCTACTAAGCCTGAGACTGTTAGTTATGGTGAGAAACAGGTTAAGGAATGCGTTGTTATGGGTGCTGTTGACACCTTGCTATTATCTGAGACTCTTAGTGATAAGCTACTTGATGAGTTTGATGATGAGGCAAAGAAGGTGAGTACTGAGATAGAGGTCATTTCTACTGAGACCAGAGAAGGAGTTCAGCTTAAAGAAATGGGGGGGGTTGCTGCTATTCTTAGGTATCCTGTGCATGCTTAAGGTTCGTAATTCTTTCGTATTTGAGTGGACATTTGCTCGTGAGATATTTAAGGGAATTAATTTCTTTATCATAAGATTAATAATGAAAATAATATTCACAAACCATGCAAAACACAGAATTAAAAGAAGAGAGTTTCTTAGAGAAGAAGTGGTTCATATTATTAAATATCCGGACAAGATTATAAAAAAACATGGACTATATTATTATCAAAAAAGGTTGGAAAAAGGAAAGGTTGAGGTTGTGTGTGAGAAAACAGAAATGAAAATATTTCTGAATCTTAATCAAAGATTAAGAAAAAGAGAAAAAAATTTAAAGATAATAACCATTTATTGGGTTTAAAATGGAAATCAACTATGATAAAGATGCAGATGCATTATACATTGAATTTCGTAAAGGCAAGTTTGTAAAGAATAAAAAAATTGATGACTTTACAATCATTGATTTAGATGAAAAAGGCAACCTCTTAGGCATTGAAATACTTAGAGCCAGTAAAAGAATACCGCAAGAATCACTTTCTGAAGTGCATGTTAAGAACTTAGTGGCAATAACATAAACTTTACGATATAACTATGCTTGCTTTCTTTCCAATGGTGTTGTTGCTAAAGGTATCATTATTGACTTCTAAGACATAAAGGGCTTTTTCTTTTGGAACATAGTTTTTGCAAGGTTCTTGTGTACAGGGCGCTGCGCGCAGCACATCAACCACTTCAAAATCAGAATTAATGAATACCATATCCAAGGGCAGATAAGTGTTTTTCATCCAGAAAGATTGCCTATCTTCTTCTGGGAACACAAAAAGCATGCCACACTTTTCGCAAAGTTCTTCTCTGTACATTAATCCCTGAGCGCGCTCAGCAGGGGTCTTTGCAATTTCCACCCCTATCTTCATACCTTCAAGCTCAACATAGGCTTGGGTACCAGTATCTCTTGTTTTACACCCGATTAGTCCTGCGAATAAGAAGAGTGCAAGTAATGAAAATACGATTAATTTTTTCATACTTAATCAGTGGGAGAAAATGGTCTATATAAAGGTATTGATAGCAAAATTTTTATATTAATCATTCAGATACCAAAGTATTAAGATGAACATTGCAGAAAAAGCATTCTTTGAATTGTTTCCTGATAAGAGTCTGAGTAAAAAAATGATTGTTAAGTACTCCCGTGCTTTTAATCCTTATAATGCTAATGTCAAGTACGCTGCTTATTCCATGACTTTTAATCTTTCTTATGAGTGGAAAAAGGTGAGTGATGAGATTAAGCTTGGTTTAATACAATCCCTCTTGTTAAGGATTTACAAGGAAAAAAAGAAAACCCTTAATATTGATTTATATGAGAATTTTATTAAGACTGTTGGTGATTATTCAGAGGTTAAGCAAAGCCATCCTGTTCTTGAGCAGAGCTTTAAGCGGGTTAATGAAAAATATTTTAATGGATTTATTGACAAGCCTAATCTTAAGTGGGGTAATCATAGTTTTTCAAAGCTAGGCACCTATGAGTATGGTTCTAACACAGTAACCATTTCCAGAGTGTTTGAAGAGGATGAGGAGTTATTGGATTATATAATGTATCACGAACTTTTGCATAAAAAGCACAAGTTTCACACCAAGAATGGCAGGAGTTATCATCACACCTCTAAGTTTCGTAAAAAAGAGAAACAGTTTGATAATCCTGAAATAGAGAAAAAGCTTGAAAAGTTCTTGAAGAGCAAAAAGATTAAGAGGGTGTTTAAGCCTAGGAAAAGAAAAGGGTTTTGGTGGTTCTAATCATTCATTGGCAAGTATCATCTGTAGCAAAGCCATTCTTATGTATAAGCCGTTTTTTGCCTGCCTAAAATAAGCTGCTCTTTTATCCATATCTACTTCTAGGCTTATCTCTGATACTCTGGGTAATGGGTGCATTATTATGGCAGTATTTTTTAGTCTTTTAAGGGTTGAGGTGTCTAATATATATGCGTTTTTGAGCTGCTGATAGTCATAATCTGATTTGAATCTTTCTTTCTGCACTCTGGTCATGTAAAGAACATCTACTTTGTCCAGTACTTCATGGATATCTTGTACTTCCATGAATTCTATTCTCTTCTTCTTAAGGTACTGCTGGTACTCATCTGGAAGGGCTAGTTGTGATGGTGCTACAAAATAGAACCTTATATTTTCATATAATGATAAGAGTATGAGTAAGGAGTGTATGGTTCTTCCATTCAATAAATCTCCTACCATGGCCACGCTTATATTATCAAGACGCCCTAGTTCTTTTTCAATAGTGTATATATCAAGTAAGGCTTGGGTGGGGTGCTCTCCTGTTCCATCACCAGCATTGATTACAGGAACACTTGATACTTGAGAAGCAAGCTTTGCAGAGCCCCTCCTAGGGTGTCTTAACACAATAACATCTGCATAGCCACTGATTATTCTTATTGAGTCACTCAGGGATTCTCCTTTTATTGCTGAGGAGAAATGCCCTGCGCTCTCTGTTGTTATCACATCTCCTCCAAGTTTTTTCATTGCTGATTCAAACGAGAACCTGGTTCTTGTGCTTGGCTCATAGAAAACTGCTGCCATGATTTTTCCATTAAGAACACGCTTTAAGGTGTTATTCCTATCATCCTCTTCATTCTTATCAGCAAGCTTAAAGAGTTGAGCTAGGAAAGATGGGCTTAAGAACTGCTTGGTGCTTATAACATGGTTTAGTTGCATTTAAAAAAGGTGGAAGCAAAGGATTGTATAAAAAGTTTGTGCTTCTTGGATGGGCTGTTGTGGTGATACCCATTGTTGTTGCTATTATTATAGCGCTGATTGGACCTAAGGAGGAGGTGGTTGAGACACCAACTATTTGATTTTTATTTTTTCTTTTTAACTATCAAACAATAGTAATTTAAAGTAATCTTTATATATGCCTCTAGTATTCCCTCATCCATGAATCCTAGAAAAGGCAAGAAAACAAAAGAAAAAACACAGACTGAAATTATTATTCAACTACTCAAGTATATGCATAGTCATAGTCTTGGAGCAGATGATGTAATCAGCATCTTAAAAAAACACCAAGCCAGTCGTTTAGAAAAAATAAAAAAACTCTCTGATTTGAGCAGAACAGAATTTTTAGGAGAGATATATGAACACGCAGACCTAGAAACAATAGCAAAAAAATACCAAGTAAAAACAAGCACTGTGCAACACCACAGTTATAAAGCTGACATATTCCTAAAAACAGAAATAGATAAAGCAAAGGTTATAAAGGCATTAGAAAGAATAGGAATAGTGCCTGTTTTGCAGTTACTTAATTATCTTAATCTTAAAAAGCTCAACCCAGAGGACTTATTCCAGAGCTTGGAAAAACCACCTATTGTTAAGCCTCCTTTAAAAAAACCAGTTATTGTTAAGCTTCCTAAAAGCAAGAAATTCTCTAACTTAAGCAAAACAGAACTTCTAGAAGAAATATATGAACACGCAAACCTAGAAACAATAGCAAAAAAGTACGGAGTAAAAACAAGCACTGTGCAACAACAAAGCTATAAAATCGGCATACCTATCGCAAAGGAAATAACCAAAGCAAAAATTATCCAAAGAGTTAGAGGAGAAGAAATTAAACCTTTAAGAGGCCTGCTCAATTACCTTGAGAAAAATAATCTTAATTTAAATGATTTACTTGATACTTTAGAAAAAGAAATAATCTCTCGACTAAGCAAACAAGGATTAATGGCATTAAAGATTAAAGAAGCCATTGATAAAGGCTTGGATTCTGTTAAAAGCATAGGCAAAGATGTTGGTCTTTCATATGGAACAGTAAAGAAAATTGCTAAAAAATATGATATTGAACTGCCAAAACGTGCTAAAAAAAGAAGACCAGAGCTTGATGTCCTTATAGAGCAAGGCTTAACTCTGGAGAAAATAGGAAATGAAGTAGGGTTAACTAAGGAGAGAGTCAGGCAGTATATCGAAAGCCGGGAATTGTATGAATTTTGGAATAAGAAAAAAGCAGAGACCAAAGCAAGAGCAAGGACTCAAACAATAAAATATAATAGAGAGCAATTATATCTATGCTTTTTTAGAAGAATGTTCCAGCTTGCAAAGCAAGAAGGATGGGCTGTTGAAAAAGCATTAGAGCACTGTTTTTCAACACGAGGAAGAGGTAATATTTTTGAAGAAAAGTATGCTAAATTAAACAGGTTTATAAACCTTTTTTCAGATTATGAACAAGCCAGCAAAAACAAAAAAAAGATAGGTTTTCAAACCCTGGCTGATAAGCACGGGTTTAAACATGGAAGTTATGTAAGGCATTTGATAGTAACAGCAGGAGGAAAATCCCTTTGCTGGGATGTAAAAGAAACAAAAAAATTAATGAAAAAAGCATTTAAGCTGGATATGAGTTCAGGTGATATTGCATATTTTACTAAAAAATCACCAGGTAGTGTGAATGCAACTTTATGCAGAATAGGAAAAAGAAAAAGGAAAACACGCTATTTAAAAATGATTAATCCTCGGATTCATGGAAAACACAATCTTCTTGGATATAGGCACGCCAGCCAGGTCTACGAAGCCTTGCATGCTGGCTTTGATAAAAAAGAAATACCTGAACTCCTAGAATTAGAGCCTGTGCTGGTATGTTATGCAATTGATAACAGGAAAGAGATTGAAGAAAAGATTATCCATGGCCTGAATGTTTTGTATCCTAATAAAAAGCATGAACACCCCTTTTTGGTATAGAGATAAGTGATAAAAATGGAAGAGCCTGAGAAGGATGAGCTTTGGAAAGCTGTTAATTTAGCTTTTAAAATAAAGGACTGGGAGAGGAGTGTCTTGTTTCTTACTTATTTTATCAATACTTATCAGGATGAGGACTTGATGAAGGCTTATCAGCAGAGAGGGTGGGCTTATTACAAGCTTGAGAGGTATGATGAGTCTATCTCTGACTTGGAATATGCTATTGAGCTTGAGCCTTATTGCAAGGAAAACTATTTTTTCCTTGGTAACACCTACTTGAATAAACAGGATTTCCCAAATGCTATTAGGAATTACAGAGAAGCATTAAACCTAGACCCTAATCATTTAGGAGCAATAGCTAATCTGGGTACGGTTCTATGGAGGTATAATATTAATCCTGAAGAGGGTGAGTGCTTACTCTTAAAAGCCAAGAGAATGCAGCCTTATAACCAGGCTATTAAAGAAAACATGAAAAACTTGTATGCAAAGAATAAAAGGATATGGGAGTTCTGCAATATAATAATAGAGCAAGATGCATGCATATATGCCCTTGAGAGCAGGAACTAGGTTTGATAAGTTTTATATAACTTCCTTGATTTCTGGGTTTGGTTTGGGGAAAAGAGAATGAGTGAAAAGAAAGCCCTCTCTGATATAACAAGGGAGGAGATACTTGAAACCCTTAAATATAGTACGACCTTAAGGTCTCTTGCAAGTAAGTACAGGATTCCTTTAAGAATAATAGATGATTATGCTTACAGGTCGGGAATTATGGTTCATAAAGAGATTAATGCTTCAAGGATTAGAAGGGCTCTTAGAAGAAAAGTTCGTTGTATAAAAAGTTTATCTGATGCTGTTAAAATGAAACCTTCTAACGTAATTGATATCTGTGAAGAATACAAGATTGAGCTGCCTTTTATAGTGATACCTAAGCATGAGATTCTTAATACTATTCAAAAAAAGACTTCTTTAGAGCCTCTTATAGATAAGTATGGTGTAAGCGTGAACAAGGTGATTGAATATGCACGCATATATGGGATTACTGTTAATAAAGAAATTAAATTAGCTAAGATTAAGAAAGCCCTTAATAGTGGTGTAACATCTATGAGAGAGTTGTGTGATACAGTAGAATTATCTTCAGAAATCATAGATAAGTATTGTAAAAAAAATAATATTGAGCTGCCTTTTGAATTTGAATATATCTTTAGGGGAAGAATTCCTGTGATTGATAGATTAGCAGCAAAAGCCTTGTCAGGCCCAAAAATAGGTGCTGCAGTAAATTGGAGTAGAGAGCGGGTTAGGCAGTACTTGAAAGGTACTGGCCAGCACGAGGCTTGGAAAAAGAAGAGAGAAGAGAAAAAAAGAGAAACTGTACAAGTCAGAGAACATTTCTATCTTCTTATGAGGAGTAGAATGTTTCAGCTTGCAAGAAAAGAGGGATGGCCTACTGAGGCTGCTCTTTATTGCTATCTTACTCCTAGAATGGATAAGCGTAAGTTAAGGAAGTTTCATAAGTACAAGAAATTATTCTCTATTTATGAGCAGGCCTTGCTTAACAATGAGAAGATAACCCTGGAAGAAATGGCAAAGAATGCTGGGTTTAAGGGGTCTGTTGCTGTTAGGTTATTGCTCTCTCGTGTAGGACTAAAGCCTTTTTATTATAATGAGGAGAAGAATATAAAATGGAGGATTGCTATGGGCTATGACAAGTAACAATGTGATTAACATCAAGATTTGTACCTGGTATAACAAGGATAGGAGGATTAATGAGCACAGATTAGAGTGTCACCCTGACCAGGATACTTGGGGCTTGTTTAAGAGCAGTGCTGACTTGGAGAACATAGCTGATGATATTGCATATGAAGTTGTTAGGCATGGAATTATAAGTCCTAACTATAATTTTATTCTTAATGAAGGCCCTCTTCCTTTAAGAAAGGTTAAGAAATATCATGATTATGAGGGCTATACTGCAGAGCCACCTCAGTATATTGTGAAAAAATTGTGGAGTCTTTTGAAAAAAAAGACCAAGGAGTACGTGCAGAAAAACCAAGCTCTTGAAAAAAAAGAGTCATCTTTATAAATACTAAAAACTTACTCTTATTGTATGAAAGAACTTAAAGTAGAGGATGAACCAGAGTCAATAGAAAAGATTCTTAAGAAGACCAAAACAGGTATGAGATTATTGGTTAAGGCTCTTTCTGAGATTGATTATATAGACGATATTGGAGTTAAGGAAGGCAAGTATTGGTCAAGTGATTTTCATAATTACAGGGATCGTGTTGAGTTCAAGCTTAAACAGCCGGTCATACCTGATTTAGAGCATCTCATGGATACCATTGTTTTAAGAACATCAAGGAATGGATTAAATGCCAGGGTTGAGGTTTATGCAGAGCCTTATGAGGAGACAAAGGGCGAAGTAGATAAAAAGTGGGGTATTCTGGTTGAACCAGCAGAGGGAGTAACCAGTCCTATTAAGATGAGGGAAGTGACTAATAGAGCGATTAGGAAAGTAAAAAACGCGATTAGATACTACATTAGAAAGAACCCTAAGGTTAAGGAGAAAATTCCTTCTAGAAATCTTTACAAATAAACTATTTTTCAAATTCTTCATGATAAATTAATAATTATCTTAAAGTGTTGCAAAGTATTAATAAATATTAAGGTATTTCTTATTGTAATGACGCAGGGGGGTAGTATTGGAGAGTTTATAAAGGATTATAAGGAGAATCAAAAACAGATTAAGAAAGGGCTTGGGTTAAGAGAAAGAATAGATTATATTCTTGGTAAACATGTGTCAAAGGAACCAGTTCTTTTTCAAGGACCTGCAAGTATATGCTTATCAAAAGAGCACTTTTTGTGTGGTTTTGAAGGTAAGAATAAGCCTCATGTGAAAGTGAGTGTTTATGGCAAAAGAAAATTCACTTTTTTGCTTGTTCAGCTACCTGATAATTATCGTTATGCATGGCACAGAGATAAAACTTTGGCAGAAATGGTTAGACAAGCCTCAGAAGCAGAGAGTGTGTATGCTCAGGTATTAATGATTCCTAGAACTGCCCGCTTGTCCACATGGGAAAAAGATATTAGCAAGTATTTTGGTACTATATCAATTGATGGACAAGTATATGAATTCAAATTTGATAATGCCAGGCCTTTCTCAAGCACTTGGGTAAGAAAAACATGATATCTTATTGGAACCTTATCAAATTACCGCAAGATTATTATACTCTTAAGAGATTCCATGGCAAAGGGTGGAAGGGAAGAGGTGAGGGAAAGAGGTTAAAGAGAAGAGAGCGTGAGTTAAAAAAGCAAGAGGATGCTAAGATTAAGCCTTTGGCTGATGTTCTTGAAAGCTTTTACTTTGTAGAAGAAGTTTTCTCTGTGTGCGGAGGGCATTATTGGTCTAAGTGCTCTGATGATCACAGGGCTATTGTTAATTATAGTGTAAAGAAAAAATGGAGGTCTAAAGCAGAGGAATTATGGAGTTATATATTAGAAAAGACTCATCCTTATTGTTTTAGGTTTGTGGTTGAGCCTGGTATGAAGGCTTATCCTGTATTCGGTGATGAGCTTAGGATTATGACTAAACAAGAAATCATTATTAAGCCTCACAGGACAGTGCTTGATATTGATGAGAAGAGAAGAGTCACTGACAAAGGAATTGATTTTGTGACTAAGGTACTGGAGCAATATCTAAGAAAAGTATAAAAAAATTTTATTTTATTCTCTCAGCCAGATATACAAAAAAGGATGTGAACACGCCTAGCACTACAAAGGCCCATACAATAGGTACTAGAATCCACATGCTTTCCTTTGCAAATATTAGGAAAAGCACCACTATCACTAAGAAGATTCCCCCTAGAGAAGAAGGTATTCCTACAAATGGTATTTTATCAACAGTTTTCTCTTTCTTTGACACATGCACCACCTCCCAAATGCTTGGTTATTACTGAATTTGTTTTTGTTATTAATAAAGTTTTTGCTTAGAATCAAACTATGCTTTTGAAAAAGTCGCCGTAACCGTCACCATTGCCAAGGACGTTTACTTTTTTGTAAATGTCTTGGCTGACGGTGACGAGGCGGGGGTTGCCCCCGTCGGGGTGGCGAGTAGGCGACTTTTTCAAATACAACCTCTCAAACCACAACCTTTATATATCCATTTTCTAGGAGTAACTATTATGAAGCTTAGAATCTTGTTTTTCGTTATGGTTTTGCTCTTGTTTTCCCAGTTTGTACTGGCTGAGAGAGCCTCTCTTGTTCCTCCTTTCTCTTTTTGCTCTGAGATTGGTTTAAAGCTTGAAGTGCAGAGAGATATTAATAGAATTAGTAAGCTGCCTGTTGAGGAAGCAGAGCAGGAGTTAGAGAAGTATAACAAGATAGGGGAGGAGTGCTGTGAGCTGACTATTGCTCCTTCTAGGTGTGAGGCTTATTTTAGGAGTATTCATCCTAAGAATCAGGGAGGTTTGATTTTTTTCCTTGTATTCTTTGTTATAATCAGTGTTATTGGGCTTGTCTCTATTATTCATATGCTTTTTGTCAAAATATTTAACAATAAGTATCTTACCACGATTCCTAAGATTATTACTGCTGTTATTGTGATTCTGAGCGCGCTCATAATAGTGATGTTTATCTATAGTGTTGTTATGAGAACATTCTTTTATTAGCCACGCTTGTTTTTGACTAGTTCATACAAGTATTTTGGGTGCATGAAGTAGAGGTTATTTTCTGTTTGGATTATATGGTCTGCTTCAAAGGCTAGGGCTAGGGAGTCTCTGCCTGGTATGGATGGAAATTTGAGTCTTACCTCATCTATTGGGATTATCTTTTTTTTCAAGCCTAGGGTTGTGTTACTCATCAGGCTTCTGGCTACATAGATGCCTAGGTCTAGCATTAAAAGGTCTGGGTGATGAGTGGTGGCTACTAGGAAATCAATGTTTTTTTCATACCTCTTTCTGTGAGAATAATTTTTGAATCTGAATTTGTAGGTTATGCTTGCTTCTTCTAGCTCTGCTCTTGTTACATACTGAGCAGGAGGACCTATAAATGGGTCTGCTTCATACCATTCCTTAGCTGGTCTAAAGTCTAGTAGGCCTGCTAGTCTGGCCACTAAGTCGTGGAAAAAGGTGCTGTCCCTGTTTATTTCTAGTTCTTGTACTTCTTGAGCTAGGTTTTTTAGATCTATCATAGTGCTGCAGAAAATTACTCAGCTTTAAAAATATTGTCTTTTTGACTATTTATAAGTAGTAACAAATAGAAAGCTTTATAAAGGATAAATAATTACTCTCATGCATGGGAATAAAATTACGAGCAGAAGAAGAAGCGTTTGGCTACTATGCAGCCAGTTATGGTTGTGGAGATGGAAAAATAAAAGTAGCACGCTTGGGAAAAGGAATGAAAACCAACTCACCATTAATGTCAGCCCTTCAAATTCAAAAGGTTGATTTTAAGTTCTGCATGGAAGGAATAGAGTTCAGAGAAGGCAAAGCCAAAAAATTCTACTACTACAATGCATTCACAGGCCAAGAAGAAGAGAGCAAAGACCAAAATAAACTAGAAGAAAAAGTAAAGCAATATGCCAAAGAATTCAAAGAAGTGTTCAAAAAGAACAAAAGACTCAAAAAACGCGTTGAAACCCACTTTGCAGATGTGAACAAACACATTGACTGGTACAGTTCTTATTAGGTTGCGTAACTATTCCTAATAATCAGTTCTAATAACAAAGAATTTTAATTAGCTAGTGTTCAGCTTCTTAATCTTAAGCTTGTACCATACAGCAGCTACAGAGTCGCCTATTATCCCTCCTATAATTGTGGCTAATGGCACTGATAAGAAGCCAAAGCCTAGTATGAAGATAAATATATAAGCTACAGGTACTGCAACTATTATTAATCTTACAAGGTTGAAGACCAGAGCTGGGAGTCCTAAGCCCATGCCTTGCAAGGTTCTTGCAATAGGCATACCTATTGCCATTAAGGGCAGGGTGAATACCATTACTCTTATGAAAGCTGTGCCTATATCTATTAAGTATTGGTCAGGAGTAAAGATTTGAAAGAATAATGATGGGACCAAGAATAAGATGAGAGCTATGATAGAGGTGAACCATAAGCCAATCCTAACAGCATACCAAGTCGTGCTTTTTAAGAGGTCATATCTCTTTGCTCCAAAGAACATGCCTGCCAAGGTCATCATAGCAGTGGACCAGGCAACCATGGGCATCACAGCCAAGCTTTCAAGCCTTATCACAACACCATAAGCAGCTATAAAGTTGGTGCCAAAATGAGCTACAAAGCGGTTAAAGAAGATGTAGGAGACTGACATTAAGAGCATCATTATGCTTGCAGGAGCTCCTACTCTGCATATATCCTTGCATATAGGAAAAGAGAATTTAAAGTTTTTGAGGTGAAGCCTTAGATAAGACTTTTTTCTAAGATAGTAGATGTATAGGATTAGGCTGAAGAGAAAGGCTATGAGGGTTGCTATGGCTGCTCCTCTTACCCCTTGTTTTAAAGCATATATGAAGATTGGGTCTAGGATTATGTTTAGTATTAAGGATAATATCATGACTTTCATAGGTGTTTTTGTGTCTCCTTGGGCTGAGAAGATGCCGTTTATTACGAATGCTGGGAACATGAAGAAGATTCCTAATAATATGAATAACATGTAGCTTATGGCGAGTTCTAATACTGTGTTGGTTGCTCCGAATAATGAGAAGATGGGTCTTAAAAAGATTATTCCTGGAATAAAGATTATTATTGCTAGGATTATTGAGATTATTAAGCCGTGCAGAGCTGTGTTCTCTGCTGCAGCTTTATTTTTTTCCCCTAGGTATCTTGCTATTCTTGAGCCCATACCAGTGGCTATGCCTGAGTTCAAGGCCATGAGAACAAAGAATAATGGGAATGAAAAGGTTAGTGCTGCAATACTATCTGCGCCAAGCCGGCCGACAAAAGCAGTGTCTACAATGTTATAAAGGGTTTGTACAAGCATACCCACAACTAGAGGACCGGCAAGGATGAACAAGGCTTTTCTAGGATTTTTGATAAACTCTGAGACTCTGCTTTCCTTCATAAAAAAAGAATGGAAAGGGTTGGTTTATAAAAGTTGTTAATACAAAAATTACAAAGAATTAATAAACTTCAAAATCTTACTATTAATAGAAACCCATGTTTGGCCCTGTCTTTATTGAAAGGGAACTAGGTCATTTGGGGATGTGAGGTGATAAAATGCCTACAATAATAATTGAATCATGGCCACTGGAAAAAGAGAGAAAAAAGGATGTTATTAAGAAAATAACAGATATATTTACTGGTTATGGGATTCCCAAAGAAGCAGTCACAGTGATAATACATGAGAGTAGTCTTGATAACTGGGGCTCAGGTGGTGAGGTGCATTCTGAGAAGTTCAAGGACAAAGTAAAATAAAATAATCATATCCTTGACAACCTTAACTTGCCTTTGGACTTGAATAAGGGTTCCTTTATGTCTAGGTGGGATACAACTATGCTTTGGTCTTGTGTTGAGTTATAAACAGACATTAATAAGCCTTGGTTGCCTCCACTGACTATTCCTGTTATGCGATTCTCGAATTCTCTGGGCAGCTTGTAGAACAAGCCTTTGTCTGCTTCTGATTCATAAATCAAGGAGCAGTCGCTTCTAAAAATAGCTTTTTCCATGTAGCTACCTTTTTCATCCTCTTTGTTACCTATCCAGCGGATATCATACACCACTCCTTGATGAGCTACAAAGCCGTCACTAGACCAAACAGGCACTATGTCCTTGGTTTTGCCTTCAATAGTCTTAATAGTTATTCTTTCACCTGGGTAGTCTCCGTGATGAATGTATATCTTGTCTCTGTGTGTAAAGTGCTTGCCAGGTGCAAAGCCTGAGCCATCAAAAGGCTCAACACCAGTCACCAGGACTTCTTTGGTATGAGCATTTACTAAGTCTCCTATATGCTTTTCAGATTCATGGTTTTTTTCTTGTTTTCTTGCATTCTCACCATAAGGAACCATGCATAACTTGTCATTGATGACCTCAACAGTGTTGATAAATCTATTATCTATCAGGTTTCCTGAAAGAGTTTCATATAAGCCTGCGCCACAAGCATCAAAGATTGTGTCTTGAAAAACTGCAAAGCCCCTGATACGAAAGGTTTTTCTGTGCTCATACTCTGCTTGGTTTCGACCAGACCTTTGATAATCCTCTTCAGTCCATCTGGGTCCTAGTCTGTGCTCTATTTCCTTGTTTTCTAAATTAACAACATCAATACGACTAGAGCTAAGACCTACAAATAGATAATCATCATGGGTTATGAAAGCACTTGGATAATCAGAGACTGGATAATCATGATTAAACTCTACACCAGCACTCCAAAAAGAGTCACTTAAAGGATTTTCAGGCTCCCAAAAATGAACTGTGTACAACTTGTGTTCTTTTTCAAATTTTGTAATCAGGAATCTCATACCAAAACCTCCTCTCCAAGAACAAAGCTTGGAGTGTAAGCACACCCCTTTTTTAAGAAGAAAAAATGCGATTATTTATAAAGGTTTTGTGTGTTTACAAAACATTCTCAAAAATTAAAAACCCATAAGTTTAAATACCTGTAAATTAATGATAAAATGGTTGGGGAGTAATGGTTGGTACAAAAAAGAACCCTGCTGTTCAGATAAAAAAGTGAGTTTTATGAATCTGAAATGGTTTGTCTTTGGAATTGCAATGATTTTATTATTTCTGATTACTATCTATTACGCCCAGAATAGTTGCTATTTTAACACTGCTGTTCAAACCTTTGCTGTTCAAAGCAATGAAGAGGGTTTAGAAGAAATCAGTAATGCAAGCCAAGAACCCTTGAAAGCAATTGTGATGACAGGATTAGGAAACATTACTGACCCAGAAGTAAACGTTCCTTTGGCAGAAGTGATTGGCTTAACACCAGAGGATGTTGATGTTGAGAACGGAGATGTATCCATTGTAATCAATCTGCCTTCTTATTGTCCGCTTAAGGATAGAATCATTTCTGACATAAAAGAAAGCATTGGCAAAATCATAGGAGTTGAGAGTGTTGAGGTAAAGTTAAAAGAAGAGGTGGAAGGTTAAGACTGGAATAATTCATAGCACATGTTTTTACTATAATCACTTCTCCTTAATAACCTTGGGTTTAATCTCAACTACTTTGTCTTCCTTGCCGGGTAATAGAAAGCCGTATAAAAAGACCACTCCTCCTAGGATTAGCAAAAAAATACTGATAATAGCACCAATAAGATCACTGATGAGATTGATGAGGAGAAGGGCGCCTATGATAATGATGATAAGACCTGTGAGAACAATAGAGGAGCGCATGCTACAAGGCGTGGTAAAGGTAGTATAAAAATGTTGTGGGGTTTTTTCTTAATTCTAAGTAACTATTCTTATGCCTTCTTTTTCTGGTATTAGGGTTACTTCATCTTTAAAATTGTACTTTTTTACTAGTTCATTTGGTATTCTTAAACCCAGGCTTTTCCCCCAGGGTGTTAGTTTTGCATGATACTTTTTTAGTTCCCTATATTTGTTAGCTACTGCGTGTAGTTGTTTCATATCCACTATTTCTTCTCCGCACTTAGTGCATTTGTAGTACTTGTATGTTATTCCTTCAGGTGTTTGGGCTTTATGTTCTTTCATGGTTGAATTGCATTCATGGCATTTTTTCATTTTTTATATACCTCTATTGTTACAATTATTATTTTTTCACCTTGGATTCTGTCTATGCATATTACTTTGAAGTTCTTGTATTGTTTTATGAATTTCAAGTGGTTTTTTGCATGCTTTATTATTTTTCCTCCGTATATAGTTGCCTCTATCATATCTGGTGTTACTCCTCTTTGCATTGCTCTTTCTAGTGCATGCCTTTTTATGTTTATTTCGAATTTTGAAACATTCATTTTGATATCTCATGATATTAAGTAATATTAATTGCTTTATATAGTTTGTGGTAATTAAGGATAATAAGTTAAAATACCTTACGACAGGAAGTCCGGTGATGTACGAAAGGATTACGAGGAAAAGGTTTAAATACTAAATAATGCTTCCCTTAGTCCAAAATGGGAGCAATAATATATCCAACAAAAGTTGATTTAGAAAAACCAGTGCCTTATGACAGCCTTGAAACTGCTTTGAAAAAAGCAGCTAAGGACATGAAATGGGAATTGAAAGTAAAGGATACATATGAAAAAAGATATCAGCTAGGCTCTGTAAAAGAAGTTGAGAGGCATTGGAGTACAGAAATCAATGTAAAAAAATTCGGCTTGCCAATGCACAAAATAAATATTTATGACAAAGACCATCCAGAAAGGTTTTATATAAGAGCAGGGCTTTGGTGGAACACACTGGCACCCAAGAAAAAAGTAATGCAATACCTAAGCCTAGTGTCTCAGTATCTTCCTCAGAAGGCATAGATAAGATTATTTCTTATTATCATTAATATAAATCGTAATTTCTTCGATATTTTTATGTGTTATTATTTAAACATGTTCTTTGATATTGTTTTTTCGAAACATTTAAATAAGATAGTTAATATATATTTACAATTAGTTAAGTATTATTAACTATTGCTTTATTATGAACAGAGCAATAAAGGCGTTGTTAATGACTATGCTTAACCAAAGAATAATAGGAGGAAAGCATACACCTGAAAACAAGATTATTAAGTCAAAGACTAAATGGCTGGATAAAAAAGAGAAAAAAGAATTTCAAAAAGAATACAAAGAACTGATTAAACAAGGAGTTATGATAAGAGTAAAGAAAAGAACAGGCAAAGGAAGTGACTGGCATATAAGTTTGAACTCAAAAAAAGTAAATGAAGTGATGAGGTGGTTGGAATAAGAGGAGGAATTTTTTGCGAAGTGTACGGAAAAAGCATGCACAACCTTGTACTTGAGTATTTGCTGGAAAACCAAGACCTAGACTTTGCAATAGGTGATTTAGCCAAAGAAGTGAAGATATCAAGGCCAAAAGCTTATGAAGTGATAAAAGAGTTATTGAAGAAGAAATATGTGAAGAAAAGCAGAGTGATAGGGAAGACACAGTTGTATATGCTGGATAAAAGTAATAAAAGGGTTAAATTGTTAATAAGAAACTTCATAGAATGCTTAAAATTAGCATATGAAGAGAAGAAAATACCTATGAATCAGGCAAGAAATGCAATTGCTTCTTATTCTTGACACAGAATTAATAATCATTTCTAAGTAGTTACTAAAGAAAGTTTTATAAATAATTCTTGATTACTCGGCTTAATGACCCTTGATCGAGTAATGGAAAAATCAAGCATAAGATTCCCCTGGCTTTTGAACAGGCAGGAAACAGAAGAACTTCTAGAGCTGATTGCTCAAAACCTGCCTGGAAGAGTGAACTATGAGATATCGGTTCTTAAAGAAATGCAAGGCGAACCAGGCGAAGTGGTGAAAGAGGAGAGCAAATTATCAATAACAGGAGAAATAAAGGATTTAAGAAATGTGCTGGCAGAGAATAAGTTTGAAGCAGTGCTTGATGAAAAAGATTCAGGCCTGGTCAAAGAAATAAGATTCCATAAAGTGCCTGGGTGGAAGTTCACAGACTACAACAAAGCCATCAGGGACTTATGGAACAATGTATGGCAGATAACAAGGCAGTACTTTGATGAGAGAGCCCCAGTACCAGTAAAATGCATACCATACAGGGAAGAAACAGAACGCATAATCAACTGGACCATAAAATCAATGCATGTGGGAGCACCATCTGATTACATAGAAGAACTAAAAAATGTAGTGGAAAAAGCCTATAGTGGAAAGCCGAAAATAAAAAAAGAAACGCAGGAAGACGGGACAATAACCTACAGGTTTGACGGCTGCATAAAAACAAGAGAGCACAAATGCGCCATACAAGTAGTGGGAATGCCCATTCCCTATGCTGATGCCTTCATACACCACGCAGACGTGGTTCATAGAACAGAAGAAATAGACCTCTTAAGCGATGTAATAAGAAAAGAATTCAAGAAATACGAAAAAGAATATAATGAAAAGCAAAAAGAAGCAGAAGAGTTTATGAGGGATAAGAATGATAAATAAAAGCAAACTAAGAGATAAAAGATTCTGGGAGAAATGGAAGAAATCAGGAGCAGTAGGAGGTACAGGAACTGCTCTTGATAGAAAACTAAAGGCATATGATTGTGAAGGACAATCCTTGGAAGGAATAGATGAAGCCTTGAAAAAAGGCTATATCTTAAGAGCCTTTCTGAGCGGAGGAGGCTTAAGAGTTATAAGAATAGAAGATGGTCATAACGGACCTCTAAAAGGATATGGAGAACACCCAAACCTAAAGCCTGCTTTACGAAGAGCTTCAAAGGACTATCTATCAGGAGGAAAGCCTTATGAATGCGTTTATTTAACAGGAACTACCCAAACAGAAGATAACCTGGATTTATGGGTGAAAGTAGGGCGCAAACTCTGGGCAGAGAAAAAAGGAGAAGAAATACATTTAGAAGCAAGGGCGTGGAATTACAAGCCAGTAATAAGTGCAACAGGAGAAACCTTTGAAAAGGCTTATAAAACCCT
>LSSJ01000032.1 GCA_001595785.1 Euryarchaeota archaeon SM23-78 | reverse complement strand
CGCTGCGCACTCATATCATAATCAAACATCAAAGAAAAAATTAACGGAGGACGGCGGTTCCTCTCGGCTAAACTCCGAGTATCCTCCGCCGTAAATGTAATGAAAAAACTTGAAAAAATATTAGGAAAAGAAAATATAAGAAAAATTGAAGAAAAAGCAGAGTATCTCTTAAGAGAGGCTTATAAAGCAGAGCATAATCCTGTGACTGAATCTAATTATTCTATTCGTGGACGTATCTATATAAACTCTTCTGACTTTACAGAAACAGTAGCAGCTGAGGTGCTGAGGAGCTTTGGACTGCTAACAGGAACAGGTTATGGACCATATTCTTATAATATTACAAAAAAAGGCAAAGAAGTCTTTGATACTCATTTTAGAAAGCCAAGAGAATTTTTCTCTAGCATTGAAGAAATAAGATACCTCATTGAAAAGAGAAAAAAAGAAAAAAAAGCCAGTCCGGCGTTTGAAGACCTATGAATTTTATTTTTATAAAAAAGTAAAAGAAAAAATAATAATTATTTGCACGCAAAAAAGCGTGGGAGGAGATTAAAATGGCTAAAAAGAAAGGCCTTGGTACAGGAGCAATAATAGGTATTGTTGTAGCTGCTATTGTTGTGATAATTATTTTATGGGTGATAGGTGCTTATAACGGGCTTGTTAATGCTGATGTTAATGTTGATAATGCCTGGGCACAAGTAGAAACCCAGTATCAACGAAGAGCAGACCTAATTCCTAATTTAGTAGCAACTGTGCAAGGAGCAGCTGACTTTGAACAAGAAACATTGATAGCTGTTACAGAGGCCAGGAGCAGGTGGCAACAAGCAACTACTGGTGGTAGTATTGAAGAACGAGTAGTAGCTGCTAATCAGATGGAATCAGCACTGGCAAGGCTGTTGGTAACTGTAGAGGCTTATCCTGCAATCACAGCAACCCAGAACTTCAGGGACTTCCAGGTGCAGCTCGAAGGCACTGAGAACAGGATTAGTGTTGAGAGAAAGAGATATAATGATGCTGTTGGTATTATTAACAAGAAGGTGAGGTTCTTTCCAACAAATATAATTGCTAGTATGTTTGGCTTTGGAAAAAGAACCTTTTTTGAAGCAGTAGAAGGAGCAGAGGAGGCTCCGAGTGTTGAGTTTACTTAAAGGAGGAGATTTAAAATGAGTTATAACTTAAAACTATTTTATTTTGAATTATATTATGATCTTTCACTTGCTATGCAAAGCACTTCTGGTTGGTTGCATCTTTATGAGAGAAATGATTCCCAGCATCTAAACTTTCTTTCCAAAACAAGATTTGATTTGCCTCTTCTTAACAAAGTCTTTAATGAAAATGATTTTCTAACAGGTGAAGAAAAAGGAGTTATTGAAGGGCAATTAGAAGAAACAATAAATAAAGCAATTTTAAAAACAAAACATGGTAAGCGCAAGCGCAAAAGACTTTTTTATGAAGCTCAGAGATTAAGATCAGGTAAAAGTACCTTGGATGAATTCTTAAATATTCATGGAATCTATAACCCAAATAAAGAAGAAGAGAAAAAATAAATATTTTTTCCACAACCTTTATTAACTATTTAGTTCATTCTATTCTTTAAATGGTATCAGAAGAAGACCTCCAGAATATGTCTCCTGAGGAGATTGCTGAGCTACAGAGAAAGCAGTGCATCTTTTGCAAGATTATCAAGGGAGAAATCCCAAGCAAGAAGGTGTTTGAAGATGATAAAATCATTGCTATTCTTGATATTAACCCTGCTGCTAAGGGTCATACCTTAATCATGACCAAGGAGCACTATCCTATTCTGCCTGTTATTCCCTTGGATGTAGCTGCTCATATGTTCAGAACAACCAAGTACCTAGTAAAGTCTTTAAAAGAAGCAATGGTTACTAATAGTGCAACTGTATTTATTGCTAATGGTGCTATTGCTGGCCAGCAGAGCCCTCACTTTCTTTACCATCTAATCCCAAGAGAGCCAGATGATGGATTAGATAAATTCATGATTCCTGCCAATGAGTTCAAAGAGGAAGAAGTAAAACAGCATTTATCTGCTCTTAAGGGTAAGCTAGGGCTTATGATGAGAGAGTACAAGGCAAAAAAGGGAAAAGAAGGAGAAGTAAAACAAGCCAAGCCTATAAGCCAGCAAGACCTTGCCAAGTTCATTGATGCCAACCCCCAGGTAAGAGAGGCTATTATTAATCATCCTGAGGAGTTCAAAAAGCAGTTAGAGGCTAATCCTGAGCTTAAGCACATGTTTGTTGGTATTAATATTGACAAGCTATCCATGGCTTTAAAGCAAATAAAGAAGTGATTATGATGGCATGCGTTGTGTGTGACAAAATAAAAGAGAAAAAAGCATTAATCGTGTATGAAGATGTTAATCTTATTGCTATTCTCCCTTCCAAACCAGCAGCTGTAGGGCACATAAAGATTATGCCTAAACAACACTCCTCCAAACTTGAAGAACTAGGCGATGAACTGGTGCAGGACTTGTTCTTCCTGGCCAACTTCTCTTCTGCCAGTGTTTTCGAAGCCTTGCAAGCCCATGGGACCAATATCATTCTTAATGAGAGCGACAACCACCTGGCTATTGACGTTATACCAAGAAAAGAGAATGATGGCTTAGACTTTATGTGGAAGCCAAAACAATTAACACCTGAAGAGATGGACTCTGTGCATAACAGCATCAAAGACAAGGCCTTTGTGATTGGTAAAGTAGAGCAAGAGCAAAAAGAGCCAGCACAAGAAGCAGAGCCTGTAGAGGCTGCTGAGGAAAAAAAAGAAGAAATAATCAAGATCCCTGAAGAAGAGAAAACTAATTATTTAATCAAGCAGCTAACTGATAAGATTCCTTGAAATAAGAAAAAATAATTTCTTAAAATGCTTTGCCTGGTTTACCCTTAAGGGTTTTTTCTTTTAATAGTTGATCCAGATAATCTCCTCCAAACCCCTTGTACCTCTCTGGAAGATTATTTTTATATGATTCCATTAGGTTTAAAAATTTCTCATCTAAGATAAGGGATTCTAAGGTTTTTCTAATATCTTTTTTTAGATTCTTATCAGGGTATTCTCCCATTACCTCATAAAAACCCTCTCTTAACTGCATTAGTCCTTTAGGAACATCAGCTTTGATAATGTATTCCTCTAATATCTCCTCTACTTCTTTAATAGCTTTCTCCTCTGCTTTCTCAGGTGCTGCTGGTTTTTCTTCTTTTTTCAAAGCTGCTTTATTAACACTAAGAACATACCTTGTAGCGCTTGCTTTTTTTCCAGGTTGTTGTGTGGCGTTTAAAAACCCAGCCCCCGCAAGTTTCTTATATAAAATACTAGGGCCTCCGTATTTCTTAGGCATTCCACCATACTCTTTTTTTAGGAACTCTGTAGCCTTTCTTGTTGTGAACTCTTTAGGCAGTTTTTTTTGAAAAGAGATCAACATCTCTTCTATTGTTATTGTTTTATCTTCTATAATTAGTTGTGTATCTAGATTTAAAGACGACATAATTCCACCCCCACATTTTTATCTACTCTTTAAGAGTAATTTATAATTAGATATAAATCTTTCGGTTTAAATTATATAAATTAACCAGTTACCAAGCAAAAAAGTAAGAACATAAGCTATTAAGAAGCTAGGCACAAAAGGAACCCCAATCTTAACAGTAACTTGTCTAATCCTATGCTTTTTAAGCAAAGCTATCTGCTTAAGGGTAATGCCTGTTCTTACAGGCTTTAAAATAACCTTGTTCTTCTTAACAACATCCTTAACAATCCAGTCTCCTTCTGTCAAATCCTTTACCTTAATCTTTCTAATCATAGAAATCTTTTCCACACAACTCACAAAAGCCCAGATGTATAGAAAGATAAACAGAGCAATTATAAAACTAAAGAGAATAATGGATTCAATACTCTTGGTTGAAAGGAAAAAGATAAAAGCACCAATACCAATTACCAAGATTATTATCCTTATAACCAGTATCTGCTTGGTTCTCATCTTTTTTTCAAACTCTTGTTTAAAATCCTTGAAATAAATAAGGGCTTTTACAAAGCTGAATAACAAGCCATAGACAGCGCCTATTAATAATATATTAATAAAAAACAATACTAAAGCAGGAAACCCTGACCCAAGATCAGAGATACTAAAGCCTATAAGAGCTGATAATCCAATAATGAGCTTACTATCACCCCCACCCCATTGGCCTGTATAGAACATTAACAAGCCAATAACCAATCCAATTCCAAGCCCAATAAAAGTATTAATAATTATATGATAATAGCCATGAAAAATGCTTAGGATAAGAGAACTGCCAATAGCAAATGCAATAAGGCCATAGTTCAGCCAGTCAGGCACCTCTCTGGTCTTAATATCAAAGAGTGAAGCACCAGCCAGAGCCACAAACCCTATAACTAAGTTAATAATTATCAGGTTAAGCATAATAAATTATTATTAAGCGAAGGCTTTAAATATTTATCTATAATCGCCTTTTACAAGGTGGTTTAATGGTTGACATTCCAAAAGTTATTCCAAGTGCTAAGCCAAAAAAGGCTCCTATACATATTGCTATTAACACAGGAGGAATCAATAATTGGTGTGAAGAGAATAAAAAAGAATTCTCTAAGGGAGTAAAAAAGCATTTGGAACTATTAGATGAGCTTGTTAACATGCAGCTCAGTCATAAAAATAGAGTGCTCACAATTAACCTTGATGAGCATGAGCATATGCTTGAAGACTTAAAAGCCTTCTTCAACCATCTTATTAGTGACGAAAGAATACACAACAACCAGGTAAGAGTGTTCATAATAGGTCAGTGGTACGAGCTTGACTCAGAACTAACAGATGTATTCAAAGAGCTGATGGAGAAAACCAAGGATTATGACAAGTTCTTTCTAAACTTCTGTATTAACTATGATGGTCAGGAAGAAGTGCTAGGAGCAATAAGGCTTATTGTAAGAAAAATACTGGCTGAGAAGCTTAGAGAAGAAGACCTCACCAAAGAAATAATAAAAGAGAATCTGTATACCTCTTATTTTCCTCCTCCTCAATTAATAATAGAAACTAATTGGAAGTACTCAGGCTTATTACTATGGGACTCTAAGAAAGCCCTAATATATTTTACTAAAAGACCCTGGCTGCTCTTTGAGAAGAGGTACTATGAAAAAGCAATAAACTTTTACAACAAAGAAGTTGATAAGAATGAATAGAGATAAAGCACACAAACCATACCTACAAAAAAAACATGAAAAATCAGAAATGGCTAAGAAACCAACAGGATTCATAATGACCATTGCCATACTAGCACTAATAGTGGTAGCTCTTGCTCTGCTGCTATTCGCAACAAAAAACCCTTTGGATAATATATTAAGGAATTATCAGAACAACTACCCAGACTCATTATTATCAATCCAAAGACTAAGCGGAGAAAATGCACAGGTACTGGCTCAGCAGATAAGCACCTATTGTCATGGATTTAATCTTGATGAATATTATCTAGCTCAGATTGATGAGCTTGGAACCCAGAAATCAGTGCTGTACGTTATCAACCCAAGCAATGGCAAGACAGTATGTGTTATTGATAGAACCACTGCCACGAACACAACCCAGCCAGCTCTTAGCCAGAATTTATTAGCCACTATTAATGGAGACCCTGTATACATGGAAGAAGTCCTGGCTGTTTATAACAATATACCAGAAAACCTAAGAACCAACACCTCAATGCAAGAATCCTTGGATCAGGTTATTAATAACAAGCTCTTGCTCCAAGATGCTACGAGCAAAGGCTTTAGTGTGACAGAAGAAGAGGTTGATAATGCTATTAATGCCTTTATGACCAATAACGGCCTAACCCTTCAACAACTAGAGCAAAACCTGATTAATGCAGGCTCATCCATACAGGAGTTCAGGGGTACTATTAGAAGAGACTTGGTACTTCAACAAGAAATAAATGATGTTACCAAAGATGTTGAAGCACCTTCAGAACAAGATATACAAAATTATTATGAGGAGAACAAACAAACCCTGACAACCATACCAAGAGCAGTCATAAAACAGCTTTTATTATATGCTAATGAGAGTAATGCTGCTGAGAAACAAGAACAAATCAAGGCAATAGCAGAGCTCTATAACGGAACCAACTTCTGTGATCTAATAAACCAGTACTCAGAGGACACTCTTAGTGTTTCAAGGTGCGGGTTGTATGACTTTCAGCAAGGTCAGCTCTTACCAGAGTTTGAGAACTTGGTTTTCAGCTCAGAGCCTGGGAGTGTAAAGATAATCCAGACAAGCCTAGGCTTCCATATAGTCCAGATACTCAATGTTACACTTCCAAGACTGCTCAGCTTTGAAGAAGCCAAAGACGGAATAAGCAATTATCTTGTGCTCATAAACAAGCAAGCAGTATTAAATCAGTACATCCTAAACCTAAGAGAACAAGCAGATATTGTTAGTTATTTGGGGTGAAACAATAAGTTAAAATCAAAGGTTAGCACCATTATTTGCGGAGGCATCATTAATTAAACAATCAAAGCGGAATAGGGGGACATGCCCCCTACGGGGAGGTGAAGCCTTAGGGACTATAAACGGGCCGGAGCCTGGTGCTAACCCTAAAAACAACAAAACCTTTATATAGCCCAACCAAATTTTTCTTGAAAAACAGTTAATAATCCTAACAAGGAGGTGGAAAAAATGGCTGAAATGCTAATAGTAAAAGCCAAGATAAAAGAAGTAGCCAAAGAATGCAATGTAGGCGGAGATGTTGCTGAAGCTCTGAGCAACTTTGCTCATGAAATAATAAAAAAGGCTGCTGAAAGAGCAAAGGCTAATGATAGAAAAACCATCCAAGGTAAAGACATATATGTTGGTGAAAAGAAAGCAGAAGGAGAGATGCTGATTGTCAAGTCAAAGATAAAAGACGTAGCAGAAGGCTTTAATGTAGGAGGAGACGTGGCTGATGCCCTGAACCAGAAAGTAACCTGGCAATTAATGCAAGCCTGTGAGAGAGCAAAGGCCAACGGCAGGAAGACTGTGCAGGCAAGGGATGTATAAGTTTTTTTATTTTGTTTTTTTTCTTTCTTGAATCTACTTAAAAAAAACACCATTTTAAAATAATAACAATCAAAAAGTTTTTATAATCATATATACTACCATAATTAACATGTCTGAAGCATCCTTTGAAGAAATGATATCTACAACAATAAAAGAATTAGATGCTGCAGGAAGAATAATATATGAAAAGACTACAGAAGAGGACATTAAATATCATCATGAATATATGAGAGACTGGGGACATGTCATAAGGGTTATACCTGCAAATATTAAGTTTACCTTAACAATAGGATACATCGATAAACAAAAAAGAGTTGATTTGTACCCAGATAAACCATTGACTTCAATTATTGTTGAAAACGAGAAAGCAGTGTCCGGGAATACAAAGGATACCGACCCTTTCATCACAAATATAAGGATGGGTGCTTTTTTTTACAGAATTCATATATATCCTGAGTCTTATACTCGATCAGATAAGTATAAAAGTAAAATTAGAATGGAGCTTCATAGAAGCGAACACTAAAACAAAAACCTTTATAAAAGACTCTTTTCTCACTCAACTTACCAATGACTAATGAAGCCCTTAATGACCTTAAGGGCTGAGAGAGGTACAACTTTATCTGTATCTCAACAAAAATCAAAGATTTTTGAGCTGTATATGTTCCATATACAACATAGTAAACTTTAACCGATGATAGGAGGTTGATTAAGATGAGCGAGAAAGCTTATGAAGCTATTGAGCTTGCAAGGAAAACAGGAAAAATCATTAAAGGAACCAATGAGGTAACCAAGGCTATTGAGAAGGAGAAGGCAAAACTAGTGGTGGTAGCCAAGGATGTTACTCCGCCTGAGATTACCATGCACATCCCTCTCCTTGCAAAAGAAAAAGGGATACTTGTTGTAGAGGTGCCTAGCAAGGAAGAATTAGGAGCAGCTGCAGGGTTAAAAGTAGGAACTGCTAGTGTTGCTATTGTTAAAGAAGGAGAAGCCAAAGACCTTGTTAAAGGTTTAGGAGCAAAATAATTGCTTTGGTGATTAAGAATGGCTGATAAAAAGATGTTCAGAAAGGATAGGAGTCCTAGGAAAGAGGAAGGCCCTAAAGGAGGAGTGAGTTTTTCTCCAGCAGTACCTGCTAGTGTTGAGGAAATTGTGGGAAGAACAGGTACTAGAGGAGAAGCAACTCAGGTAAGGTGCAAGGTGCTTGAAGGCAGGGATAAGAATAAGATTATAAGAAGAAATGTTAGAGGACCTGTACAACTAGGAGACATCCTCATGCTTAGAGAGACAGAAATTGAGGCTAGACCTCTTAATAAGGCTGGCAGAAGTAAATAAATAAGGTGATAATCATTAAATAAGGTGATACTCATGCCTAGATGTGATTTTTGCAGGAAAAGTATTGAGCCAGGAACAGGCAAGATGTTAGTTAGAAAAGATGGTAAAGTCTTTGATTTTTGTAGTTCAAAATGTGAAAAAAATATGCTCAAGCTTAAGAGAAAGCCCAGAACCACTAGATGGACAGAAGAATATGCACAGGTTAAGAAGGGCTTGAAAAAATAAGAGGTGATTTTATGATTGAGAGGACTCTTGTTTTAATCAAACCAGATGGTGTGCAAAGAAAAGTAACAGGAGAGATTATAACTCGCTTTGAAAAGGTAGGTGTAAAGATTATTGGCATGAAAATGATGTGGATTGACAATGACTTTTCAAAAAAGCATTATAAAGAACACGTCGAGAAACCCTTTTACCCAGGGCTTGAAGCCATGATAACAGAGGGGCCTGTTGTTGCTATGGTGCTTGAAGGAGTGCATGTTATTGAGATTATTAGAAAAATAGTTGGTGCTACTGAGCCTCACAAAGCAGCTCCTGGAACCATAAGAGGAGATTATGCTCATGTAAGCGCAGAATATGCCAATACCAAAAACATGAGTGTTAAGAATCTTGTACATGCTTCTGGTACTAAACAAGAAGCAGAGGCAGAGATAGAGCTTTGGTTCAAACCAGAAGAGCTTCATAGTTATAAAACAGTGCATGATGTTCATACATTGTGATTAACTAAAACAAAAAATCGCCCGCATCCGGCACGTTTTTGTGCTAGGAATGTTCAAATTTTAATTTGAACCAACAAAATCCTTGATTTTGTGTCCCAAAAGCTATGCTTTTGTGAATTCAAAAAGCCTTTGGCTTTTTGTAACCGCTTGCCTTTAGTTAAGTTTCAGAAATGCAAAACATTTCTGGACTCCCAAAAGCATAGCTTTTGATGAGTTTTGGGAGTGAGCGTAGCGAACGGGCGAAAACTTGGGTGATAAAATGGCCAAGATGGTTGATAGGGTTAAATCAATTATGTCTAAGCCTGAGCAGATTAGGAACATTGCTATTGCTGCTCATATTGATCATGGAAAAACAACTCTGAGCGATAACTTGTTGGCAGGCGCTGGTATGATGAGCGAGGAGCTTGCTGGTAAGGCTTTGCAGCTTGATTTTCATGAGGATGAGCAGCAGAGAGGAATTACTATTGACACAGCAGCTGTTAACATGGTGCATGATGTTGAAGGAAAAGAATTCTTGATTAATCTACTTGACACGCCTGGGCATGTTGATTTTGGAGGGGATGTAACAAGGGCTATGAGGGCTGTTGATGGTGTTGTTGTTCTTATTGATGCTGTAGAAGGGGTTATGCCTCAGACAGAGACTGTTCTTAGACAAGCCTTGAAGGAGAGAGTAAAACCAATCCTCTTTATTAATAAGGTTGACAGGCTTATCAGAGAGTTAAAGCTTACTCCTGAAAAGATGCAGGAGCGCTTTGTAAAATCAATCACTCATGTTAATAAATTAATCATGGATATTGCTGAGAAAGAGTATGGTAGTAAGTGGCAGGTTAATGTTAATGATGGTAGTGTGTGTTTTGGAAGTGCTTTTCATAAATGGGCTTTATCAATGGATTATATGAAGAAAAAAAATATCACCTTTAAGGATATTATTGATGCTTATGAAAAAGATACTTGGAAAGAGCTTGGAAAAAATGCTCCTCTTCACAGAGTAGTGCTTAATGCTGTTGTCAAGCATTTACCAAACCCTGTGACTGCTCAAAAATACAGGATTCCTAAGATTTGGCATGGAGATATTGGGAGCCCTTTAGGTAAGAGTTTAATAAATTGTGACCCCAAGGGTCCTTTAATGTTTGTGGTCACCAAGGTTGTTGTTGACCCACAAGCAGGAGAGATAAGTGCTGGCAGATTATTTTCAGGTACTCTGCACAAAGGAGACCCTATATACTTAAACCTTGGAAAGGCTAATCTAAGAGCACAGCAAGTTTATATCTATAATGGTGCTAAGAGAGAGGTTGTTGATGATGTTCCTGCTGGAAATATAATTGGTATTGGCGGATTAAAGAATGCATATCCAGGAGAAACTGTGAGTAATGAGCCTTGTGAGCCTTTTGAAGCTATTAAGCACATATTTGAACCAGTTGTTACTAAATCCATTGAGGTAAAGAACCCTGCTGATTTACCCAAACTCATAGATGTGCTTATGCAGGTTGGCAAGGAAGACCCTAGTATTGTGATAGAAATTAACCAAGAGACAGGAGAATACCTGATGCATGGTATGGGGGAATTACATTTAGAGGTTATTGAGAACAGGATTAGAAAGGATAAAGGAGTTGATATTAAGACTAGTCCTCCAATTGTTGTTTACAGAGAGACTATTAGAAAGGAGAGTCCTGAATCAGTTGAAGGTAAGAGTCCTAATAAGCACAACAAGGTATACACACACGTAGAGGTCTTGGAAGATGAGGTTAGCCAGGCCTTAAAAGAGGGCAAGATACGAGAGGGCAGGATTAAGAAGAAGGACAAGGATGTGTGGGAGGCCTTTATTGAGGCTGGTTATGATGCAAAGACTGCAAGGGATGTTAGGTGTGTGATAAAAGGAAACGTGCTTATTGATGGTACTCGTGGAATTGTGCATATTGGTGAAGTTATGGAGATGATAATAGACATGTTTGAAGATGTTATGAAAGCAGGCCCAATCGCTCGTGAGCCTTGCTTTAAAGTAAAAATAGTTATTGATGACTTGAAACTGCATGAAGATGCTATTCACAGAGGACCAGCCCAGATGTACCCTGCAGTAAGAGACAGTATTAGGGGAGGAATGATGATAGCAGATCCCTTACTCTTTGAGCCTGTGCAAACGCTCCAGTTCGAAGCTCCTGTTGAGTACATGGGAGAGATAAGCAAGCTTATCAATAACAAAAGAGGACAACTCCTTGATATGCAGCAAGAAGGAGAGATGATAACAGTGAAAGGAAAACTGCCTGTAGGAGAGATGTTTGGACTAGCAAGTGATCTTAGAAGCGCAACAGGTGGTAGAGGAAACTTCTACTTAGTAGACCAGAACTTTGAGAAACTACCTGAAGATTTGCAGGAAAAGATTAAGAGACAGATAAGAACCAGGAAAGGCATTGATTTAGATGCTGAGGTTGCTAAGGGTAAATAGATTTTTTTACTTTTCTCTTTTTATTATAATGTAGCCACTGTTGAGTGATTAATAATCGAAAGATTTAAATATTAGAACAGGTCTATTTTTTTAACAAAAATGGAGTGTAAACAAGTTTTTCAAATATTAAACCAGTTAGATAAAACTGAACAAGTAGAGCTTGAAAAAAAGGATGTTTCTTTTTTGGAAAAAAATGGATTAATCTTGTTTCTAAGAGAACCAGAATATCGAAGGAATAATTCAAACATTTCAAGAATCCCTTCCTTGGAAAAACAATTAGAAAACTGTGAGAATGCTGCTAATCACTACAAAAATTCAATGGATTATCTAGGTAATAACTTAAAATCTGGTTGGCACAGGTTCTGGTGGAACAAAATCAAAAAGGAACCTGAAAAAATCAAAAAAGAAGAAATAGACTTTGAGTATACAAAAGTAATGTATAAAAAAGAAACAAAAAAGAAAGAACAATTAGAAAACCAAATAGCAAAACTAAACGAACTAAAAAAAGGCTTAGAAGGGTATGTGGAGACAAATCAGGGTTTCATGAAACTAACAGAGCAGAGTTCAGAAAGAATAAGACAACTATCTGCAAGAATGCCCAGGCTTGAAGGTGTTTCTTACAATGATTTTGTAAAAGAGCTTGAACAGATATGGCAATCAGTTCAGAAAAGATATGAAAGATTCAAGAAGATGTATGATTTCATGGTTGAAAAAGGATTTGAGAAAGAGTCAGAGGTTATTGACTGTGCATTAGCACTAAGTAATCTAGAAGGAAGAATAGAGAACATCTATAATAGAGCAATGGTAATAAATAATTATCTTTACAATAATGATTGGGATAGTTATGATAGATTAAGGATAGTTTCTGCTGTCGCAACTCAGAAAGGGAGGATAGACCAACTTAAAGACCATCTCAAAGAGATGTTTATAATAATGGTAAATGATGAACATAAAAAAACCTACTCAACATGGGGAGAAGCTGCAGCAATAATAAGAATACCTCAAGGAGATGCAAAGGCAAAGTATGAACGCTTTGATAAGATGTGTGATGAGCTTCACAAGCTTGGGTGGAGTGATAGAAGTGCAGAAACCTGTTATATCGCAGCTCATCTAGCAAGAAGAGAAGGAAAAGAGAGTATCATAGCTAAGAATCACAGAAAGCTTGAAAAAAAACTAATTGAAGAGGCAGGCATAAAAGACAGCACAGAATCTGGAATTGCTGCACTCATATTAATGAATGCCAAAGAAAGCATGGACAAAAAAGCAGCTAATTTTAAACAGGCTTTTGAAACCATGCAGGAGTATGGTTGGAAAAATGAAAATGAATACTATGCAGCTGCTGCAGGAACATGCCTAATGCCAGGCTCAATTGAAGAGAATGTACAATTGCTTGATAAGGTTTATGCTATGTTAAAAAAAGATGAATTTAAGTATAACCTAACAAACAGGGCACTAAAAATTATTAGTGGGGGATACAGAAATATACTCAATCAAAAGATACTTCCGCCTTCATATCTGATTTCAAGCAGTATTACTTTTGAGAGTGATTATGAAGATTATGATGATGATTTAGTAGGCATCTTCCCAAGCATCGCTATAATAGCAGGGATAAGCAGCTAATAAAAATATTAGGAGAGATAAAAATGCCAAGATTGGGCTTAGGACAACACCTCAGCCAAAGATTAGAGCAAAGACTAGAACTAAAACAATCTCAAGTCCTTAGACTCAGGCTTGCACAGTTACAAGCATACACTACTTCTGGAGAAACACCCATCAGAGAACAAGAACTAATACTGGCTAAACTCAATAAAGAAGTTTTAGATAAGATGTATTCTAACTGGGAGAACCTTCATTACAGGTGTATGAAAAGAATAAAGAAAAAAGACAGGTCAAACAATGTAAAAAAACTGATAAGTGAACTCAGAGGATTGCTAGAAAATACAAAGCCAAACATAAGTGAAATTAAGATAATTTTAAATCTCGGGCTTCAAGCTGCAAAGAGGAATGAAAAGCCAAGCACAGTCTATAATCATATGAACAGCACTCTAGAGTCAGAGCCTATAAAAAACCTTGATGACAGATTCGAATTTGCTCATGAGTTTCTAAGACTGGCAGAGGTACTAGACAAAAAAGATGCAAAACCCCAGGAAACCTTTGATTTCCTGCACAGAACCTCACAAAAAAAGAAATACTCAGACCCTGAAAACTACTTAAAAATTTTTAACCAGGTCTCTAGACTAGCAGAAAAAAATACAGGCCTGCTTAAATTCGTGAATAAATACTTTGAAAGGATACTAAGAGACAGAAAAAAAGTTGAAAGCGAAGTGGTTAGCTCTGCTTTTAAATATCTTAAACAACTATACCAATTATCCAAGGAAGAAGTAAAAACAAAAGCAATAACAGACAGTAAAGCCTTATTTACAAAAGAAGACTTTCTTGCATTAAGAAAGAATTACTCTAACATCCCAATACCAGTACTTGCTAACATGGTAAGACAAGAATTTGACGACAAACTAATAGAAAATGCAGACAAACTATTTGAAGGAGAGTACTTGCAAAGAGAAATAGATGCAAAAAGAAGGATATTCAGAGGTTTATACGCCTTGGATCCTAATCGTAAAAGAAGAAAGGTTATTAATCACTTATTAACAAACATAAAATCAGGAAAACAGCTTAGCAAAATACTGGTTCAGCTTGAAATACTACAAAACAGTAGAAATTTTGTTTACTACTTTGATGAAACCGACGGAAACTCTCTTCTTAATAAGCTAAAAAGCTATATGATTAACAACAACCTAAGAATGCTTGGCCTAAGCAGGGAATACAAAGAGAAAATAGCAGAGAACCCTGACACTATAAGAGCACACAATCTTCTACAAATGATATCTACTTATGGAGGAGTGCTTTTAGGCAGCTACAGCTATGGAATTCCATTGTTAAGAGAGATAACTGAACACATAGTAGACGATGATTTTAAGGATTGGAGATACTCTCATGACAAAGCAGGTGAACAACTAAAATGTCTCAAAAAAGATGATTGGGAAAAAACAAATGCCTTGAATGCTTGGAAGAAAAACAGAAGGTCAGAGAGAATAGTAGGAGACATTAAGGGGGTAGAACCAAAAATAAATGCATTAAAGATAATAGCAGATGAGCTAAAAGATAAATATCAAGCAACTACAGGCCTAGAAGTAATACCTAATAACATAAAAAAGTTAGAAGAAAGAATAGAGGAAATAACTAACATCTTCAAAAGCGGGGAAAAAGATGTTGATAAAAAAGCCCTTGGAATGGAGAAAAGAGATCTATCAAACAACCACGCCCTCATGCAGATCATATTTAACATCTCAAACATAAATGAAGAGACCATTTTAAGCCTAGGAGATCAAATTGACAGTGCTATAAAAAGAAGTGAGTATGAAGCCATGAAAACAGGTTTTGAAGAAGCTAAAAAGATACTTAACTCTAAGAGTGTAAAGAACTTAGAAAGAGTAACAGTAATAGAAACAGACTTACCACACAAACTCATGAATATAGGAAAAGTACCAATACAAACATGCCAGAGATGGAATGAAAGAACAGGGTATAATAAATGTCTGCTAGCCTATGTTGCTGACTCTAACAAGAAATTGTACCAAGTATTAGATGAAAGCGACAGAGTTATTATTAGAAGCATTGGAAGACTCCTGCCTTTTGATAAAGAATCTCCTATTGTATTCCTAGAAAGGCCTTATGCTGCAAGATGGACCAAGGACTATGGAAAAGCCTTGTTTGCACAAGCTGCACAAACAGCACTAGAGGTAAGTGAGGAATTAGGAGAGCCTGTTGCAGTAGGTAGCAATGATCCAAGGATAATAGAAATAATGAAGGACTTTGTAAAGCAGTACAAATTCAAATTATTCAAAAAGACTTATGAAAGAACTCTGCCAAAAAGCAAGAATACTTATGAATACAGTGACTCATTTGGAGGATGTATCATAAGTGGTGCAAGAATTAATAGACATATGCACTATATCTTCATAGAGAGAGAGTAAAAACCACAACAGTTAAAAAAGGCTGGTTGTTTCGGTAGCATAAATCGTTTAAACGAGTTCTTATGCTTGTTTTTTCGACTAGGAGATGATATATATGGTTTTAAAAAAAGGAGATAAGGTAAAGGTTGAATATACAGGAAGTCTTGAGGACGGCACTGTTTTTGATAGTTCTAAAAAACATGGCAAACCCTTGGAGTTTGAGATAGGAGCTGGCATGATAATCCCTGGCTTTGAAAAAGCAGTGATGGAGATGAAAAAAGGAGAGGAAAAAGAGATTACTCTAAAACCATCAGAGGCTTATGGAGATCCTAATCCTCAGCTAGTCAAGAAAATACCCAAAGACCAGCTTCCAAAAGAACAAAAACCAAAGGAGGGAATGGTATTATTAATTGGTTTACCCACAGGACAGCAGGTGCCTGCCAGGATAACAGAAATAACAGACAAAGAGATAAGCATTGACTTGAATCATCCCCTAGCTGGAAAAACCCTGAAGTTCAAGATAAAGCTGATTGAAGTTAGTTCTTAATTATTAGTTTTTAATTATTTATTTTTCAATTATTAATTCTTTATTTTTTCTTTGAGAAGGTTTTTAAACTAAACATTATTCCTTTCTTGCACGTCAAAACAAAGCGCACAACAAACCATAGAAAAGCTTCTTGAATTTGCTGATATTGAGATTAATGGAGATAATTCCTAGGATATCCAGGTTCATAACCCTGATTTGTATAAGAGAGTGCTAGCAGGAGGCTCACTTGCTCTAGGAGAGTCTTACATGGATGGATGGTGGGACTGCAAAGCACTTGACCAATTAGTTTATAGAGTGTTAAAAGCAGAGCTGGATAAAGAGGTAAAAGGTTCTTTTAAGATGATGAAGAATGTGCTTAAAGCCAAAATATTCAATCTACAAAGAAAATCAAGAGCATATGTAATTGGGGAGAGACATTATGACATAGGTAATGAGCTTTATAAGAATATGCTTGACAAGAGAATGAATTATAGTTGTGGTTATTGGAAGAATGCAAAGACTCTTGATGAAGCACAAGAAGCCAAGCTAGACCTGATATGTAAGAAGATAATGTTAAAGCCTGGCATGACAGTACTGGATGTTGGGTGTGGCTGGGGTGGTTTTGTAAAGTTTGCAGCAGAAAAGTATGATGCTAAAGTAGTTGGTATTACCGTGTCTAAAGAGCAGGTAGAGCTTGCTAAACAACTGTGTAAAGGGCTTAATGTGGATATAAGATTACAGGATTATCGAGACTTAAAAGAAAAGTTTGATAGCGTGGTTTCTGTTGGCATGATAGAACATGTGGGTTATAAAAATTATAGAGAGTATATGAAAGTTGTTGATAGGTGTTTAAAAGAGGATGGGCTGTTCTTGTTACACACTATTGCAGGCAATAACTCTGTACACTCAGGAGAACCCTGGATTGATAAATACATCTTTCCAAATGGTATGCTTCCTTCTGCAAAACAGCTCACAACAGCAACAGAAGGCATATTTGTGCTTGAAGACTGGCACAACTTTGGAACAGATTATGACAAGACTCTGATAACATGGCATCATAATTTTAATAATAACTGGGATAAAATTAAGCATAAGTATGATGAAAGATTCTTTAGAATGTGGAACTTTTTTCTTTTAAGCTGTGCTGGTTCTTTCAGAGCAAACAAGAACCAGTTATGGCAGATAGTATACTCCAAGAAAGGGGTGGAAGGAGGATATGAGAGTGTGCGATAGGGGTTTCTTTAATTGGCTTTTATTCTCTCAAAAAACAGAAACCTTTAAAAACCCTAGCTTTATCCTTTAGAGAATTACCCTTATTAATAAAAGAGGGAAAAGAGTATTATTTAGCTTAAAACAAGTTATAATATACATAACTTGAAAGGAGGGAATAGAATGGCAAAAGGAAAACCACACATTAACCTCGTGTTCATTGGACACGTGGACCATGGTAAGAGTACAACAGTAGGTAGGTTGCTCTATGATTCAGGCAATATTGATGAGCAGACCTTGAGAAAGCTTAAAGACAAGGCTCAACAGCTAGGAAAAGCAGGATTCGAGTTTGCATTTATAATGGATAACCTGAAAGAAGAGCAGGAGAGAGGTCTTACTATTGACCTGGCTCATAAAAAGTTTGAAACAGACAAGTATTACTTCACTATAATTGATGCTCCAGGCCACAAAGACTTTATTAAGAACATGATTACAGGAACAAGCCAGGCAGACGCTGCTGTACTAGTAGTTGCTGCTAATGATGGTGTTATGGCACAAACCAAGGAGCACGTGTTCCTTGCAAGAACCCTTGGTGTCCAGCAATTAATAGTGGCTATTAACAAAATGGACATGAAGAATTATGATGAGAAAGTGTATAACAAGGTCAAGGATGATGTCACAGCCTTGCTAAAGACTGTTGGTTACAAGCCAGCAGAGGTCTTGTTTGTGCCAGAAGCTGCTCTTGTTGGTGACAATGTTTTCAAAAAGACAGAGAAGATGAAGTGGTACAAGGGACCGTCAATTATAGAAGCTGTTGATCAGTTGAAAGAACCTGAAAAACCAGTTGAGCTGCCATTAAGGCTTCCAATTCAAGATGTGTATAACATCACTGGTATTGGCGTTGTGCCTGTTGGAAGAGTTGAGACTGGTAAGATGAAGGTTGGTGACAAGGTAATAGCTATGCCTGGAAGAGAGGGTAAAGGAGTGCCGGGAGAAGTCAAATCAATAGAGATGCACCATGAGCAAATGCAAGAAGCCCTTCCAGGAGACAATGTAGGCTTTAATGTTCGGGGTTTTGGTAAAAAGGATATTGCAAGAGGAGATGTTGTTAGTCATCAGGATAAGCCTGCAACTGTTGCTACAGAGTTCACTGCTCAGATAATCGTGCTAAACCACCCTAGTGTTATGACTACTGGTTACACACCAGTTTTCCATATACACACTGCTCAGGTGGCTTGCCAGATTACTGAGATTAGTAAGAAGATTAATCCTGCAACAGGGGAGACCTTGCAGGAGAAGCCTGACTTTGTTAAAAATGGTGATGCAGCTATTATTAAGGTTAAACCAGTTCAGCCATTAGTTATTGAGAAGCAAAAAGATATACCCCAGCTGGCAAGATTCGCTGTCAGAGACTCAGGACAGACTGTTGCTGCTGGCATGTGTATTGACTTGGTGAAGAAATAAGTTTTTTCATTTATTATTTTTTATTTTTTTGAGCTTCCCAATTCATGGTGAACTGGAGTTTTATCATGGGGTAAAAAAGGTATGGTTGAAGTAAGATGCAAAAGGCCAGAATAAAGATAACCAGCACTGATATTAACAAGATTAACCAGGTGTGCGAGTATATCAAAGGAATAACTGAAAAGACTGGCGTTGTTATGAGAGGACCCATACCCTTACCCACCAAGAAGCTCAAGGTCACCACGCGTAAAAGCCCTTGTGGCGATGGCGCTGCCACATGGGACCATTATGAGATGAGAATTCACAAGCGCCTAATTGATCTTGGTATTGATGAGCGTGCCCTTAGGCTTGTCATGAGAGTTCCCATCCCTGAGGGCCTTAACATTGAGATAGAGATGATTGATGTTTAAGTTTATATGGGCTTGACCGAGCAAAGCGAGGGAAACCCATTATTTTGGTTAAGCTTTTGCGCGTAGCGGAAAAGGTTAATTGAGATTGAGATGATTGATGTTTAAAATGTATGCTTCTCATCTTGAAAAAATCAGGGATCCTTATTTAAAAGAACTTCTAGATGTTATTCCTGAGATTAAGAGGAAAATTAAGGAAAATAAAGAAAGAGAAACTCTGGCTTCTCTTGAGAAAGCCTTAACCAAATATTATTTAGATTCAGCTAGAAAACCAGTTAAACTCATCAAGGATTTTGACCCTTTAATAAATAAAAGGGTTAAGGATTTCCCAATGATTAGTATTAAAAATATAACAACACATTTCTTGAATCAGTTAAAAATACTAGAGGATATTCTTTTATATAACACTGATCCTTGGAAATGCGGACTGCCAGGTTCTACTACACCAAACTATAAAGAGCAGGCAGCTGTTCTTAACAGAGTGGTAGAGGTTAGTGATTATCTAAGTGGTTATTTGCTAGCGCAAAAATAAATCACTTCTTAATAGCAGGTTTCTTTTTAACAATTTATTTCTATCCAGAATTACAACCACAATCCGAATAAATATGTACAAAACGTGTTTTAATACTAGTAAGTACGTAAAGTATATATAAAGACCTTTCTCTGTTCTTAATGGAAATGAAAGACTATGAAAGCCTGATAATAGAAAAAGACTACTCAGATAGGTGTAAAAGAAACTATAGCCAGGTTTCAAGAGAAGAAAGCCTGGACCAACTCTTAGCAGAGACATAAGCCAAAAATATTAACCTTAATTCAAATACCTAATAACCTTAGAAATATCAGCAGACTGCGATACTATCCCTTTTAGCTTCCCTGCAATCTCAGAGGTTTCAACACTCTTATTATCTTCAAAGTATTTCTCGCATTTTTTCATTAAAGCAGGAGTGATAGTATATATCTCATCAGAAAGAACAAAGTCTTTTTTGTAAAAAGCCTTCATTAGAGTCTCATAATTTTCTTTTACTTCTTGGTAAAGTGTAATAAGAGCTTTTTTATTGAATTTAACCTTTTTCTCATGCAACTGCTTTATAAACCGAGTTATCCTCTTAACCTCATCAGCGATTTTTTCAATAGTAAAGGCTAGCTGCCAGTACTTAAGAACCTGAAGATATGAAAGATCCAATTTTTTACACACATTAATATCCTTAACACAAGCCTTAAGAATCTTAAATACAAGAAAGGCAAGCCTGTTAATATCAGCATCCCTCTCAGTAACTATTTTAGCAGTATCATACTCATCTGAATAGCTAGGAATACAGGCAATAGAATCTGACATCATTGACCTGGTGATATTATCAAGTCTTCTTATTAAATCCTTAATAGACACATCTGAGAAGTCCAGAAAGCTTCTTGCAATGAGCTTGTCATGAGCCTCTTCTATTGTTTCAAGAGATACCAAGTCATGAACATCCTTTTTTATATCAGCAACCATGGACCTAATATTAGAGCCTTTTATATAAATTTTATAATAATCATCAAGATAAGCACTCCTAATCTCCCTTCTAATCCTCTTCTGTGACTTGCCCTCTGTATGAATTACTATCTCTTTTCTCTCAGGCTTTTCTTTCTTAGACTTTGCAGAGACACGAAGAGTGTTATCCACCTCGTCTATATATAAGAAGTCTCCTTTGTCAAGCTTGTTCTTATCAATCCAGTCCTTAGGCAGAGCAACTGTAAACGAGGATAAGCCTGATTTTACTAATCTTCTGATTTGCATACAGAGAGGAAAATATGAAGTGTTTTTAAATATTGCTAAAAATATATACTTAACTTATCTTAAAACAAAAGTATGTTTTGACACTTTTAGAGCTATAAACAACAATTTTTATAAACACCCTTTTGTTCTTACAAGGTTATTGCCGAGGTCGCATAATCAGAAATTCTAAAAAGGATTTCTGGACACGCCTCTATAAAAAGCCAGGGTCGCATAAACAAAAACTTCGTTTTTGAATCATCAAAAGCGAGTTTTGATGAAATCCGGTAGTGCGCCAGCTTGGAGCAGTTAGAAAAACTAACAAAAAGCTGGTTCCTTCGGGAATTCTGGGTTCAAATCCCAGCCCTGGCGTTTTTTCTTAAATCCAGCCAGTATATATTTTATGTATAATAATTTCGAAACATTTATATAGTAGTTAGTGTATTCTATACAATAAGTTAACCAGAAAACAAAAATTTTTATACATTATTAAGTGTAAAAAAAACAATAACTTGATGATTGAAATGAAACCAAACAAGAAAAACCTCAGAAAAATCATAATCACAACCCAGCTCACAAATAAAAACCTGCAGGATAACAACCAAAACAATGAAATATACGACAGAGGAGAAGAAGGCTTTAAGGTATATGCGAAAGGAATGGATGGAAGCCAAAAAGAAAAAGCTAAGATACTACCATACATAAAAAAAGGTAAAATCGCAGAGATGGGATGTGGCAATGGCGCTGTTCTTGAGATATTATCTACTGCTTTTCAAAAAAGCGAGATATGTGGAATAGACATATCTGACGCCATGTTAGAAATTAGTATGAAAAGGAACTACAAGCATGATAATGTCATTATATCTAAAGGAGATGTAAGGGAAAAAACCTTTGGCAACAACTCCTTGGACACAATAATATACTGCTCAACTCTTCACGAAGTTTATTCTTACTCTGGTTATGACAAAAAAGTCCTAAGAAAAACCATTCAAAACACATATGAAATGCTTAAGCCAGGAGGTAGATTGATAATAAGAGATGGGGTAAAGCCTGAAAATCAAATAGTTTACATGGGCTTTAATAACAAGAAAACCAAGGAAAAGTTCAAAAGATTTGCAAAAGAGTTCGGACCCTATGAAATTCCTTATATCTGGGAAAGAGACAAGGCAAAACTTAGGTCAGAGGATGCCATGGAATTCTTGTCGAAGTATATATACGATATCAACTGGGATATTGAGGTGAAAGAGCAGTTTGGAGTTTATACAAAAAAAGAGTACGCAGATGAGCTGAAAAAGCTTGGCTTTAAAGTCATTTGCAATAAGAGCTATCTAATCAAGTGGTTAAGAGTAACCCATTATGAGAAAGATGTTAAATTATACACCAAAAACAACAATAAATTTAAACCAAGAGGCTTTCCTCACTCTACAGTGATAATAGTTGGTGAAAAACCAAAGGAGGATAGAAAATGAAAGATAAAGCGCTCTTAACAGACCTGTACCAGTTAACCATGCTTGCTGCATACTATGACAATGATAAGGATGAGAGAGCAACCTTTGACTTGTTCATAAGAAAACTGCCCAAAGACTGGGGATACTATCTAGCCAACGGCATAGAAGACGCCATTGACTACATAATCAATTTCAAGTTTAGTGCATCAGACATAGAGTATCTTAGAAGCACAGGCTTTTTCAAAGAAGACTTTCTAGGCTTTCTAAAAGACTTTAAGTTTAAAGGAGATGTATACGCAGTAAAAGAAGGAACCCCTGTGTTTCCAAACCAGCCAGTTCTAAGGATTAGTGCAAAACGAACCCAAGCTCAGTTTGTAGAAACCGCGCTTCTTAACATGGTAAACTATCAGACCATGATAGCCACTAAGACCAACAGAGTAGTGAATGCTGCAAAAAAAGCCAATAATGCAAAAGTGGTTGATTATGGCCTAAGAAGAGCACAAGAAGAAGATGCAGCTATGAAAGGAGCAAGAGCAACCTACATAGGAGGCGCACTAGGAACCAGTAATGTAAAAGCAGGCAAAGAATACGGCATAAAAATATTTGGAACACAGGCGCACAGCTTTGTGATGAGCTTTGACTCAGAACTAGAAGCCTTCGGAGCATATGTAAAAACATTCTCAGAATACCCAACCCTACTCATTGATACATATGATACAATCCAAGGAGCAAAAAACGCAGCAAAAGTAGGAAAAGAACTAGAAGAGAAAGGCAAAAAGCTCAAAGCAGTGAGACTTGACTCAGGAGATTTAGCAGATTTATCCAAGAAAGTAAGAGAAATTCTTGACCAGCAAGGCCTTACTTATGTGGATATTGTTGCCAGCAATGATTTGAATGAGTACAAGATAGATGAGTTAGGAGAAAATGATGCAAAAATTGGTGGGTACGGAGTAGGCACAGAGATGATAACAGCCAAGCCAGTAGCAGCCATACCAGGAGTGTACAAACTAGTAGAGGATAATGGCGGAGCAAAAATAAAACTATCCCCAGAAAAAAAGACTTACCCAGGAAAAAAACAGGTTTACAGAGTAACAGGAGAAGATGAAAAATATTCCCATGATGTTCTTGCTCTTGATAGTGAAAAGCTTGAAGGAGAACCATTGCTAGAACTAGCAGTCAAAGATGGCAAAAGAGTTAGAGCCAAGAGAAGCCTTGATGAGACAAGGGATTATGCACTCAGGTGTGTAGATAAATTACCAGAGCACCTGAAACAATCAGAGGTCAAAGAGCATTATGAAATGAAGATATCAAAAGGCCTGAACCAGTTAATAAATGAGCTAACTGAAAAATATGGGAATAATCACGGAGGTAAGAAAAAATGAAAATATTCTATGATATAGACACGCAAAGAGACTTTATGAACCAAGACGGAGCACTTTATGTACCAAATGCAGAGTTGATAAAGCCAAAACTAAAAGAACTGACAAGCTATGCAAAGAAAAACAATAGTTTTCACATAATAGGGAGTGTTGACAGGCACTTTGGAACAGAAGAATACAAGCACAGAGAAGGTGAATTGCAGAGATGGGGAGGGCCATTTCCTGATCATTGTATGGACAAAAGTTTTGGAATTGGGAAAATAGAAGAAACCAAGCTAACATATCCTGATGCAAGAGGAGAATTCTTTAGAAGCGAATATTATGGTTTTAGCAACAGCTTTTGTCATCCTCATTATCTGGATGAAAGAGTGGATGAAAAATACCTGAGCAAAGCAATAGGATTTGTATGCGAAACAAAATGGTCGCCAGATAGAAAACCAGGCATTTTCTTTGAAAAACAATCCTACGACATCTTTACTAATCCTGCTTTTGAAGTTTTCCTTGAAAAAGCAAATGTCAAAGAAGCAGTAGTTTATGGTGTAGCAACTGATTACTGTGTTAAAGCAGCTGTTCTTGGAATGCAGGAGAGAGGAATACAATGCTATGTAGTAGAAGACGCTATCAAAGGAGTTGCGCCAGATGCAACTAAACAAGCTCTTAAAGAAATGACCAAAGTAGGAGCTAAGTTCACAACCACAAAAGAGGTTATAGAACAATATTCAAGGTAAAGCAACATGAGCAATAAAACAAAAGAAAAATTCATTGCAACCCTGATGGGTTGTGCTATTGGCGATGCTCTTGGCATGCCTATTGAGGGATGGAAGCGTGAGGATATAAAAAAGCAATTTGGAAGAATCACAGAGATAACTGCTCCTTTGCCTGATTCTTATACAGGACAACTAGAAAAAGGACAATACACAGATGACACAATCCTTACACTTGCACTTGCAGAGTCAATTGTTGCAAAAAAAGGATTAGATCTTGAGGACATTGCACAGAAGCAGTTAGAAGCATATCAATCAGCTCCTCCACGTCTTAAAAAAACCTTTGGAAAATCAACTCGCGAAGGATTATTAAACCTGAAAAAAGGAATCCCACCAACTCAATCAGGCATGAGTGCGAGGCCTGGTAATGCTCCTGCCATGAAGATGGCACCATTAGGGTTATATATGTATGCTATAAGGGGCTGGAAAAATGGTTCTGAATGTGTAAAAGCTTACAATTTTGCAGAAGAGATTGGGAGGATAACACATTGGGATAAGAGGTCAAGAGTAAGCGGTGGAGTTCAAGCCAATGCAATTGAATCATTATTACATGGGGTGTCAAGACAAGAATTCATAGACACAATAATATATGAATGTACAAGTTATGAAATTCCACCTTATTCAGCAGGACCAATTCATAGAGAAAAAAGCCTTTATTCACGAATTATATGGTTAAAAGAAAATAAAGATGTCAGTGCTAATGATGCGCATGCATACTTAAAATCATCTGGCTTTGTAATTGAATCATATCCATTCGCCCTCTTTATGTTTCAAAAATACTGGAACAATCCAATTGAAGGATTAATTGAAACAGTGAACTGGGGAGGAGATGCTGATACAACAGGAGCGATCTATGGAGCTCTTTGCGGTGCAAAGCATGGAATGATTTTCCCTGAGAAATGGATTAAGGAAACCAAAAACTTAGAGCCTTTAATAAAAGCAGCTGAGGGAATCTATGATTTAGGAAAAAACAAGAGGTTGATAAAATGAATAGTAAAAGAAAAAACCTCGAGGACAAAATCCTGCTCCCAGAAATAAACCCTGGGCAAGTAGCTGATGAGATAGGAGAATTTATACTAAACACAATCCTAAATATTGGAGGAACAGGAGGAGTCATTGGGCTTTCAGGAGGAGTAGATTCAACTACAACAGCAGCTCTTGCAAAAAGAGCCTTTGATAAGTACAATGCTAACAAGCAGCCTAAGAATCAACTTGAGTTAGTAGGCTATATACTGCCTTCTAGCACTAATAATGTAAAGGACACAGAGGATGGTATTAAAGTAGCTGAAAAACTTGGTATAAGGTACGAAATTCATAGTATTGAACCAATCCTTAATGCATATAAACACACCAACCCTGAAGCCTTGGAAAATGGTTTTGACAAGGGCAATCTTTCTTCTAGAATAAGAGCTAATATTCTCTCAACCAAGTCAGCAACTGAAAGAAAAAGCCTGCTAGGCACAGGTAACAAGGACGAGGATTATGGTTTAGGATACTTCACCTTATTTGGAGACGGAGCAGTTCATATGAATCCCGTAGGCAATTTATCCAAGAGGCTGGTAAAGCAGATGGCAAGGTACCTTGGATTCAGTGAGATTGCAGATAGAGAGCCAACAGCAGGGCTTGAGCATGGACAAACAGATTTCAAAGATTTAGGCTATTATTATAATCTTGTAGAGTTAGTGATAGAGGGAAAAGACCAAGGTTTTTCAACACGACAACTATACGTGCATAAGCAAGTAGTATCTTTGGCTAAAAAGCAGATGAAAAAGTATGAAGCCATGTTTGGAAAGAAAAAATTCAATGATGTTGAAGAAATGGTTTTTGATATACTTTGCAGGCATGCTTATGTAGCTAAACCAAAAGGAGAAATCATACACCCACCTACCGCGCCAGTAACCTTATCATATATTATAGGAAAGGAGCAACCAAAAAAAGTAGAGGCTAAAAAATGAAAGAGCAAACCAATCATAAAAAAGATTATCACAAACAAAATCACCAGTGCCCATTCACAACAACAGACATTATTATTGAATACAATGACGGAAGCAGGAACGGCATTATTTTGGTAACAAGAAAGAATCCTCCTTATGGACTTGCTGTTCCTGGTGGTTTTGCAGAATTGGGATTAACCTTGGAAGAGAATGCTAAGAAGGAAGCAAAAGAAGAGACAGGGCTTGAAATCATTATTGAAAATCCGGAAAAGCCATTATGCGTGCATTCTCATCCTAACAGAGACCCCAGAGGGCACATGATAAGCAATACCTATATTGCTCGAGGATACGGAACTTTAAGAGCAGGAGATGATGCAAAAACAGCCAGGCTTTACACAATCAATGAAGTAAAGGGTTTAATTCAGCAAGAAAAATTGGTTTTTGACCATGCAAGAATCCTAGAGAAATATCTTAGGCATAAGGGGTATTATAAATGAAGGACAACACAAAAAGCAAAGACCAGGATAAAGAATTTAGAACTGTAGGTGTGATAGGGCGCTTCAAGCCATTGCACACTGGTGGAGCCTTAATGCTTGAAACCATCTGTGAAAAAGCAGAGCATGTAATAATTGGAATCGGCAGCTGCAATAAGTATAATCTACGCAACCCTTTTACTGCTAGAGAATCAAGAGAAATGATAGATATTTACCTAAGCCCCAAACATTCTCATTATTCATTCCTGTACATCCCTGACTTTGCACATAATCCTAAGTACAAGAACGGGCAAAGATGGGTTAGTGAAGTTCTAAAAAAATATGGTTCCCTCGATGCGTTTATTTCAGGAGATGAATATGTAAGAAAACTATTAAAAGAGCATTATAAAGTGATTAGTCCTGGAGATTTAATACCAAGAGAAAAATGGCTTATGCTCAGAGGAACCATGGTAAGGGTTGAAATAGCAAAAGGAGGGAATGACTGGAAATTATATGTTCCTAAAGCAGTCTCTGTTTATCTTGAAAAAAATAATCTTGTTTACAGATTCAGGCAAGAATTTGGACTTGAAACCCTGAGCATGCTAGAGACATGCGATGATTATTATTTACCTGAAGGTTCTGAAAAAGAAAAACTGCACACACAGGAGGTTTAAAAATGGCAAATATTGGAAACTATAAGATTCTAAAGATGATTAGTGAAGGAGGCTTTGCAAGGATATACCAAGCAGAGCACATAATCTTGGAAGAACTAGCATGTATAAAGCAATGCAAAGAAATAACTAATGATTACATGGAACTACTCAGGCAAGAAGCTAAGCTTTTATGGAAGCTGCACGAACACCACTCTATCCCAACAGTAAAGGATTTCTTCCGAGTAAATGATGGGAGTTATGTTATGGCCATGAGTTATATTGACGGCACCTCGCTTGATGAAATCATACCCCCAAATGCCAGAATGCATCATGAAGATGTGTGCTGGACAACAGAGCGTTTGCTGGAAGCAGTTTTCTACTGCCATTACAACGGCATAATTCACGGAGATATTAAACCCGGTAATGTGATTGTTGAGCCAAAAAAACATGATATTAAACTCATTGATTTTGGATTATCACTTTATAAGCCCACTAGCAGCACCAAACCAACAGGTTTTACAGAAGCCTTTGCAGCTCCTGAAGTTCTGGAAGGAAAAACACCCATACCTGAGACAGACCTTTATGGTATTGGAATCACAATGCTTTATGCTCTAGGAGGCAATCCTATGTTGAAATCCATTCCTAATAATGTTCCTTTGGAGATCAAAGACTTTTGCAATGCATTGCTAAGATATGACCCAATGGAAAGACCTAATTGGGAGAATACCAATTTGGTGCAAAGGCTCTCAGATGTAAGGCAAGCAGTGTTTGGAAGGCGCCATACTGAGATGTACACCAAGACTAAGCTTAACTGATTTGAGAGCACGCAAGAGCAAGAACAAAAAAAACAAGAGTAAGAAAAATTTAGAGCTAGCGATAGCTATAGCTCTGGAGGTAGATGAAAATGTATAGCTGGGGAGGAGGAACCAAAGATTGGAAAAAACCTGGTGCATATAATTATAACTCAGCCAGGAAACCATACTTGGACAAGCTAGCAGCAGCCTCAAAAGCAAGAGGCGGAAGGAGTTATGTGAAAGGCAGCAGTCCTAACAGCAAGCTGGTCCACACAGGCAAAAAAGAAATCTTCAGTGACAGTGAAAACCCATTGATAGTAGCAGTGGATGTAACAGGTTCTATGGAGAGATGGCCTGCAGAGATTTTTGACAGACTGCCATTATTATACCAGACCCTTTCACAGTATCGACCAGATTTAGAGGTTTGCTTTGCAGCCATAGGAGACGCTTACTCTGATGAGTATCCGCTTCAGATAAACAATTTTGGGAAAGGCGTGGCTCTAGAAGACCACATAAATGCGCTTTATCCAGAAGGAGGCGGAGGAGGACAGATACATGAGACTTATGAACTGTTCGGCCATTATATCTTGAATCACTGCAAGACTCCTAAGGCAAAAAACCCGTTCTTATTGATTTTTGGGGATGAAAAGTTCTATGAAAATGTAAACCCAGACCAGGCAGAGCATTTCATGGGTTACAGACCAGAAAAAGCTATTGAATCAAAAAGCATGTGGAAAAACTTAATGCAGAAATTCAATATGTTTTACCTACAGAAACCATATGGATGGGGAGACAATAACAGCATCACACAATCAGTAACTGATACCTGGGCAGAAGCAATAGGCAAGCAAAGAATAATAGCACTTCCAAGCATGGAAAGAGCAGTGGATGTTGGAATGGCTATTGTTGCAAGGCACTGGGGAAAGTTCGGTGACTACACTAAAAATATATCTGCGCGCCAGGACAGCAGCCAAATAAAACTGGTGATGAAATCAATTAGATACATCCCTGTTGACCCTAATACTCCAATAACAAGGGCATCAAAGCTACTGGTTGGAAGTGATGGAAATGCAAGTAAGAGATTGGATCAATGATAGGTAAAAAAGGAAAGGAGGAGTTAAAATGAACCTCCCCGCCCTAAAGGGCGAGGTATCCCTTAAGCAAAGGAAGTGACTTTCCTTTGTTGCACACCAAATTTCCAAGAACCTTGGGACTCAGCGATA
>LSSJ01000031.1 GCA_001595785.1 Euryarchaeota archaeon SM23-78 | reverse complement strand
AGTTGGACAAAGAACCGACCCCTTTCGAGGCCTAAATCCTCAATCCGTAGCTCTACCTCCTAAACGACCTCGCTCAGGGCTTGACTACGGCCAACTTCGATAGGAACCAGCTATCGCCGAGCTCGATTGGCTTTTTACCCCTACACCCAGGTTACGAGAACACTTGCCCGTAGAACCTCTTCAGGCCTCCACCCTTCTTTAGAAGGACTTTACCTTACCCAGGTGTAGATCGCTCGGCTTCGGGTCTGGTCCGAGTGACTAAAGGCACTTTCACACCTCGCTCCTTGCAAGCTGCGAGCTATTGCTTTCACTTAGGATGCCCAGTGAGTACTGGTTATCCTCGCCACTCAGACAAACTCCCTGGCTCGTTATTCAAAACGGACGATACACAACCTTGATTGCGTATCACTCTATATCTACTAGGTTTTAAGTTCTATTTGACTCTCTGCCAAGAGTGCTTTTCAGCTTTCCTTCACAGTACTAGTGCGCTATCGGACTCAAGAACGTGTTTAGGGTTAGGAGTTGATGTCTCCTAGATTCACACCTAGAATCCAGTAGGTGTTACTCAAGATACTGCCACACCCTTCAAGCTTTTCCTACGGGGTTGTCACCCTCTTCGACACCTCTTTCCAGAGGACTTCGGATGACCTGAATAGGGGTTAAAAGACAGTCTTACAAATCCACATCCCAACTCATTTTTCAATGAGCGGTTCAGATTGCCCTGTGCTGCTTTCGCTCGCTGCTAATAACAGCATCCCTGGTTTGGTTTCTCTTCCTGCAGGTACTAAGATGTTTCAGTTCCCTGCGTCTAACTAGCCTTTCAGCTTCTAAGACGAAGTCGCATTCAGACATCCCTGGTTCAATCCCTGCGTGCGGGTCGCCAGGGCATTTCGTAGCTTGCCACGTCCTTCATCGCCGTCTTGAGCCAAGCTATCCACCTAGTAGAGTTTTTCTCTCAAGAGCTTAACATTTAATCAGAGATATTTCTGATATAAAGACCAAACGATCCTATGAATAGCTTTCATTAAACATGAGTAAGTGAAAATGAATAATCGAACTTCTGACCGTCGTTGCCATTGTTTGCAATGCCTGATCTTTTTTGCAGGCATACAAAGGCACTGTGGAGGTTTGCAAAGCAAACCGGAGTAGGGTAGAAGTTCGCCCATATTCTCCTGCTCTTCACCCAGCAAGTCTTAGTTGCTGAGCTGCTAATTAAATTTAATAATTATAATTTCTTTAGGGGACTCCGGCTGAAAGCTAGGAGTCGCCTCTTTTTGGTCTGCTCAAAAACCAAAGGTTTTTGGCACACAACAGCGTAGCTTTTGTTGAAGCTTTTACGCTATGCGTAAAAGGTTGATGGACTCGTCGGGAAATTCAAGAGTATGTTATTAACACAACTCCTTTTGAACCCGAGGCCCCCACCTCTCTCAGAAAGCAAAGCTTTCTGGGTGCTACGCTTTGCTCCGCATGCAAGGGTGGTGCTCTTTTCCGCTCTGCGTAAACCTTTGCTTGCGCAAAGTACCAGACTGAGCTACGAGCCCATATCTATGATTATAAAAAAGTATGATAGGAGAAGGTTGCAAATTTTAATTTGCAACATCAGAAAATAGAATATTTTCTGTTATGTCTAACAGATTTCTAAAAAATTTAATTAAAATTAAAGGAGGTGATCCCACCGCAGGTTCCCCTACGGTGACCTTGTGACGACTTAACCCACCTCACTGAGCTCAGGTTCAGCACAACCAAAAAAGTTGAGGTTCACCTAAACCCTGCTCGGTTGGTTTGACGGGCATTGCCTTTTTCATCCTTTACCAGGATTACTTGGCGTTCCCACCGCACATACAGTTTTCCCGTATACGGCGAGCCCCCAATGCATTGCTTTTTTAAGTTGCTCAATCCTCTGCAAATCAATTGTTTCTTTTTTTAGTTCTTCTGTAATTTCTTTAAACAACATAAAATCTCTTTTTCTGCTTGGGATTTTCGGAGGGTTCTTTTCAAAAAAAGGAATTATACACTCTGTTATATGCTTCTTGTTTTGTACTTCGTATCTATAACAAAGAGAGTGGTTCTTTCTTTTATCTCTTTGAATGTAAACATTCCCACATCCAAAAAATGTACAAAGCTCATCTAAAATCTTTTTGTCTTGATGCCGAAGTTTTAAGCTGAACTTCAGTTCAACTCTTACTCTTCTTCTGTTTCTGTTTACGCGTACATTGAATGAACCTTCTCCGTCAACTAATCCAAGCACATAATTTTTATCAATCACTGAGGTCTGCCTCCTTCCCTGGCAAAAGTCAGGTACTATGAAGCAGGCTGACTTCCCACCTTTAAATGTTACGCACATTTGTCTAGTGGGATCTCCCAGGGTCATTAACAAAACTGTTTCATCCATCCAATTAAAGATTTTATCATTATGATTTCCACTTACCACCGACCCAAATAAGTGTCATCACACCTTTACTCTTAAGAGCATCCCTTACAGGATGAGAGGCTGGATTTTGTCTCAAGCCCTTCAGCAAATCTGTTGCCAGAGTTTGCCTGCTATTTTGACTACTCTCTTCTTGAGAGGTTGGATTTACATAATGTTCACCAACTAGCTCTGTTAACTGCCTGGCACATTTTTCTTCGGTGTGTGCAAGAGACAGGGACATATTCACCGGACAATGATGATATCCGATTACTAGGGATTCCAGCGTCACGAGGCTGAGTTACAAGCCTCGATCTGTACTAGGATAGGGTTTAGAGGTTTAGCTCCCCCTTTCGGGGTGGCATCCCATTGTCCCTACCATTGTTGCGCGCGTGTAGCCTAGACCATTCGGAGCATACAGACCTACCGTAGCCTGCACCTTCCTCCCAGTTTCCAGGGCAGTCCCCTCAAAGTGCTCAATCCCACCGCAGTGGTTGTTAGCAATAGAGGGTGCAGGTCTCGCTCGTTACCAGACTCACAGCGAAACCAGAGCTTTCGGTGCGAAACACTCTGTGTTTCATAACTGGACACTTCACAGCACGAGCTGACGACGGCCATGCACTACCTCTCGGCTTGTCAGGTAATGTCTTCAGCATGACCTTCATTCTGCCGTCGGGCCTAGTGAGGTTCTCTGCGTTGAGTTAGATTGAACCGCACGCCGCACCCCTTGTGGTGTCTCCCCGCCAATTCCTTAAAGTCAGCTGCCCAGCAGTGAACCTCAGCAGGTACTGCTGTTGGTTTCAGCCTTGCGACCGTACTTCCCTGGCGGCGAGCTTAACGCCTTCGCTTCGACACTGCGCATCCTCGTGGGGTGCGCAATACCTTGCTCGCAGCGTTTACAGCTAGGACTACTCGGGTAATTAGCGAGTTAATTTCCATTAACAATTTCTTTTCTTATCTTCATGAAGTAATTTTTTATCGAACAAATTCACGAAGCTAATTCCAGAAATTTACGCAAGGAAATTTCTCGTATCTAATCCGTTTTGCTCCCCTAGCTTTCGTCCCTCACAGTCAGATCCGTTCTAGTCAGATGCCTTCGCCATTGGTAGTCCTCCTAGGATTAACCCATTTTACCGGTACCCTAGAAATACTTCTGACTTCTCCCGGTCTCGAGTCCTGCAGTGTCCTCTGCACGCCGACAGGTTAAGCCTGCCGATTTCACAAAGGATTTACAAGACCTGCTACGGACGCTTTAGGCCCAATAATCGCGATTGCCACTTGGGGCGCTGGTGTTACCGCGGCGGCTGGCACCAGTCTTACCCACCCCTTATTCGCCAAGCTTTTTACACTTAGCAAAAGCCTATCAATGATAAGCACTTGGGATCCCCCTATCACACTTGCGTGCATTGTAGAGGTTTCGCGCCTGCTGCACCCCGTGGGGCTGGGACCAGTATCTCAGTGTCCCTCTCCGGGCTCCCACTCTCATGGCCCGTACGGATCTTAGGTTTGGTGGTCTTGTAAGCGCCAGCTTACAACCCAAAAGGGTTGGCTTTTGCGTGCATTACACCGCCAACAGCCTAATCCGCCGCCAGCCCATCCTATGGCACGAGTTTCAGGAAGAGCCCATTCCAGGGCTTGTTCCCTATCAGGTATTACCCTCACTTTCGCGAGGTTATGCCTGACCATAGGGCAGGTTACCGACGTGTTACTGAGCCTTTTGCCTCTATTGCTAGAAGACTTGCATGGCTTAGTCGAATCCCAATAGCAGCAATCTCCCGCAGGATCAACGGGAATTACTAACGTAATTCCTGAGCGTTCAAATACTGAAAGATTTGAACACAACGGGAATTGCTTAGATACAACAAAATTGTATCAGTCAATTATTGAGTTAGAAGTACGTACGAAACTTAATCATCACAAAGGACTAAGTTTTGTCGCAATCTATTAGACGGGTTTACGTTTCTTCTCCTACCACTATACTTGAATAGCTAGTTCAAGCACGATGTGAGTATTACTTGTGCTATGTTGTAACGAATAACACCTCAAACCCTCTTTCGAGGTGAACATTATATAGCACTGGCGCTGATCCCATGTAGAGAATCAGGTTTTAGATCCTCGCCTTGATATGTGTTTTTCAAGATAAGTATAAGGTATATATAAGCTTTTCGGTATTTAAATTTATTTGTTTTAGTGTGGGGATTTGTGAGAAAAATAATTTAAGTTAATAGGAGAATTAGCAGTAGTTCATTTTATTTCAGAAATTCTTCAAGTTTTTTATCATTTCTACTTAAATATTGTGAAGCAGAGAGTATAGCTGTGAAGTCCTTTTTATTAAACTGATCATTGTTTTTTATAATACGAATAAAAGGAATGTAGCCTACTTGAGGACATACTTTGTCATTAATAATTTCGAAATCTTGTTTCAAGAAAAATCTACACCCATACTTTACAGAGTAACCACGTTTTAATGCTTCATTTGCATGCATTAGCTCATGGCTTATCTCTTCTTCAAAGCGGTGGTAAGGAACTTTGTTTTCAATAAGAAGTCCCACTACCCCGCCAATGTCATCAAACAAGTAGACGTCTTCAGAAAAAAGCTTGTCTTTGTATTTCTCTTCAACTAATTCTAATCCAGCTTTAATATCAGATGCAGAGATTAAACCCTTTGCAGATTTTGCCATTAAAACATATCTTTCTTTAATATAATTATCAAAATTTTCTTCATGTGTTTTCGGAGTTTCAATCTTCATTTTTCATCTAGAAACCTGAGCATCATATATTGACTCTATGAATGGCCCGTCATAGCAGCTCTTGTCTTTTATTAGTGCTGCTTTAATTGTATTTCGTATTATCTTGGGAGTTTCACATAAGTTATTAGGCCAGCCTCTGCTATTCTCAAATGCGTATCCTGAGGTTATGTCAACATAGATAGCTCCATAAGTAGTTTTATTATCACTGATTATAATACCCCTATTATCTCCTATAGAATGTGGGCAAAAGTGGAATTTTCTTTTCAGAATAATATCTGTGATGTCAGAATTAAGCTCAACTGACTTTGATCCGATGCCATTAGAACCTTTTTCAATTATAAACATTGGTTTTATTTTTTTGGTCATTTATATAACACCCCCTTCTTTTTAAGTCAGTTTGGATTGGCTAAATGTATCCTCCATAAGAGCAGATATAGGTTTTACTCATTTATAAATCTTTCGTTTTTTAACCACCAAACAGTAGTAAATTCTATTCAAGTAGAAAAATTTATATTAAGAAAAAAAAGAAAGAGATAATATGCCAAAAATAGGACTAGTACTAAGCGGAGGAGGCTACAAAGCACTTGCTCAAATTGGAGTGCTAAAAGTTTTAGATAGATATAAAATCAAAGTTGATGCTGCTGCTGGGTGCAGCATGGGAAGCATTTTAGGAGTATTCTATGCTGCTGGAAGAACACCTGATGAAATAGAGGATTTTGTGATTAAACAAAGCTTTCGCAGTTTCCTGGACTTATCCATGTCAAAGCTGGGCATTGATAAAACCAAGAGATTACAGAGATTAATAGAAGACTTTGCTAGGGCAAAAAGGTTCAAAGACCTAAAAATACCCATGTACATTAATGCCACCAATATATCAAAACAAAGAGAAGCTGTGTTCTCAAAAGGAGAACTGTTCCAAGCAATACGTGCAAGCGTAGCAGTGCCAGGGATATTTGCGCCTGTAAAAATAAAAAATGACTACTATGTTGACGGAGGAGTACTAAATAACATCCCTTTCTCTATTCTCCCAAAAAACATAAACAGATACATCATAATAGATGTCATTGATTATGGAAGATTAAGCAGAAGCAAGAAAATGAGTATAACAAACTTAATGGAGAAAAGCATTGTCCTGATGATGGAGCAAATGACCAAGCTAAGACTAGAAGAGATTGATAAAAAAGATTATGTAATCATAAAACCAGTGCTTGATATAAGACAAATAATCCCGAATGAGAAGAAGTTCAGACAAATAATAAGAGAAGGTGAGAGAGCAGCTCTGAAAAAAATACCTGAGATAAGAAGAAAATTTGATGTATAAAAATAAAAAAGATAAAAAATTTATTTAAAATATTTTATGTGTTGCTTCACTTTTTTAAGCATTCCCTCTGATTCTGTAGTCTTACTTTGCTTATAGAACTCCATTAGTTCTTTTGGGTTTGAACTAGCGCTTGCCTTGATGTCATTGAGGAAAGCTTGTCTTCCAGCAAGTCTTCCTGGAAGGGCTTTTCTTACTTTTTCATGGTATGCAAGGCATTTCTCAAAGTTTTCTCTTAGCAAGACACCTTTGTACTCTGCACCTATATCTGCGTATGTGGTTGCTCTTTCCTCTCTGCTAGGAACCATTTTCCTGTAATCCTCGCCAAGCTTGCCAAAACCTTCTTTAACCATCTGTGCAAGAGACTTCACTGCTTTTTCACCGAACTCTGCGGTTGCCTTTGCTTGGTCTTTTAAAAGCTCCTTGGCTTTGTTAGGGTCATATTTGCCCTTTGTAGTCACTGTAGCCTTGAATTTATTATAAGTCCCTGCTAGTTTGCCATACACGTCTTCAGCAGTCTTCTTTACAGCATCAGCTCCTCTCTTTGCCATGGCGCCGTATCCGCCTTTTTTCTTGATATCTTTGTCTGCTTCTTTTGCTCTCTCTACAATGTCATCAACAACATCCCCTGCTCCTGCAATAACTTTGCCAATTCCTTTTCTCTCCTCAACTTGCTGCTCTAAAGTTGCCATTCCTTTGTAAACTTTTTTTTTCACTTTATTAAAGGCGGTTTCTCCTTTCTTTAATGCCTCACTCCCTTTTTCCTTTACTTCTTCCACTTTGTCTTTCAAAGCCATTTTTTCCACCCCCGATCTTTTCGATCAGATATATTTTTTTATTTTTGTTCCAAAATCTTTTGTTGAGTAGCTTCGTCAACTTCATGAATCTGAAGCCCTGTTCTCTCTGCAAAAGCCTTTGCAAAAGGCCTTTTGGCTGCTTTGAGCACATTATAGATATCCTCGCCAGCAACCAACGAGCATTCTTCTGTTAATGCCCTGCTCATATTCTTAAAGGTTGGATTATTGAAAAGCATGATATCACTACGGATTTCATTTATACGACCTAATACTGAATGCTTTCCATAACCTCTGTTCAATTGGTCAGGCATGAATGATTCAAGATAAGCGCATAATTTAAAGTCATCATAACTCTTTACAGGGTCTGCTTCATATCCGCCCATAAAAGAAACATTGATAATATATGACACATCTCTTTTTTCTCTTCCTTTTCCAAGCTCCTTGGCTTTTCTTTCTTTTTGCTCAAAAGTCACACGGTACAGTACTTGTCCAATTAGTTCTTTTTGCTTGTCAATCTTACCGTTTCCATTCTTGTCAAGATAATAAAGATATAACAAGTCATCACCGTAATGCAAAAAGAAATCCTTGATTTCAACTTTTGCCAAGATTCCTTTTTTATCAATGAGTCTATATCCCCCATTATTGGTTTTGTCAAATGGAGCAAAATGTCTTTTGTCCCCTCTGATATATCTTATCTTGTTAAGAAGGGGAATATTTCCTGGAAAGAAATCCCACTTATTCTCAATCCTTACAACTCCTTCTTTATGAACTTTTTTATCCCATAACCCAAGGGTTAATCTTTCTTTTATCTGCTCAAGATGATTGACTATATTAAAACCTGTTCTCTCAAACCAACCAGGCGCATATCCAAGATATATCGTGCTTTCCTGGAAGTTTAAATCAAATATTCCATCCTCATAATCCTTATATACTATTTTTCTTGGGATCTCTTTTTCTGCTTCTTGTATTCTTTTCAGCAGGTTCACTCTTTCCTTCTTACTAGCTGTCATTTCATCCTGTTGGTTGAATTCCTCAATCAATCTAAAAACTTCTTGGACTCTTTTGTCATCATTAGATACTGTATATTTTTCAAGAGTAGTTCCTGCCCTAAAGTTCAGACCCCATAACCATCCAAGAAAAGGGTATCTTGACTCTGTAAGATTATTGACAAGTTGCCTCTCCTTGCCCAGCCTTAAAATATTTATCTCTGTTTCTTTAAGTGCACGCTCAGGCTCAAAGCGGAAAGCAAGGAAAGCATCCCTATTCTCATCTGACATCTGAATCTCAGGATTATCAATGCCTTTAGAGTCAACAATACCAAACTGGTCCTGGGCTGTGATACTTCCTCTAAGACTGATTCCTGCTTGAACACGCTCTTTCTTGAAGTGAGCATTAGCAATACGCCTGTTCTGCTCGTCTTTAAGGTGATACATGTCTGATTCATCACTCATATACCACTCTGCTGTTGCCATGATATCTGTTACTTTTGTCTCTGCTCTTTTCTGCTGTCCACCACCTCTGTATATCTGAGTGATTGACCTTACATTAACATGTCTCTCATCTTGTTGCTCCTCTCCACCTGAATACTTCATCTCCTGTCTTGCTCTGAAAAGAACATTTCTCTCAGGAATGTGCATTCTCTTAGTATAAAAATCAAAACCACCAACACCTACAAGGGTAGCTGCGAGTAATCCTATGCCTATTGTATTTCTAACCGCCTTCTTATGCTTTGAAACAAAATTACCTATGCCTCTTCCTGCCCAGCCTGCTGCTTTTCCAACAGGCATTAAAGTTATATTCACAATTCCTTCTAAGCCTCTTCTTATTTTGCTCTTCTCTTTAGGAGGTTTAGATTTCTTACTAGGTTTATACGGCTTCTTATCCAGATGTTTTGATTCAATCCTTGATATTAAATCATTAGTATCTTTGGGCGGCGTCATTTTTTCATCACCTTTGACAAAAATTTATCGGTCTTTTGTAATATTATCAAACCTGTCTTGAAGTGCTTTTTTTCTTTCTGCTTCTTTTTGCTCTCTTCTTTCTCTTATATGAGTAATATTATAGGTCAGTTCCTTTACGTTCTTACCCATTTTCTCGTATAAACGCTTTCCTGAGGTTGTCAGCTTAGATGCATAATCCTTGAATCCGTGTTTTTCTAATGCAGGTTTTATCTCTTCAGGAGGTTGATATGTTAGCACTAAGTCAACAATATCTGTGCTTGTTACTAGTTTCTTTATGGTCTTGTCTAACTTCTTCTCTTCTCTTGAACGGAAATAATCAAAGCCTTTCTTGGTCCAATTTCCAAATACTAACCCTGCGAAAAACGCTGGAATCTGATATATGTTGTTTGCAATTGAGGCTAATGGACTCTGTTGGCGTATCTGAGTGTAATACTTGATTCCAATTAGGCTGTCATAAAGAAACTCTGTTCCTGCAGCAAAGATTAACTTAGCTCTTGTAGACAAATTATTTAACCTTTCCTCATATACCAAATTTCTGAAAAAGTTCTTGGCCTTCTGGAAAAAAGGCAGGTCTTTCTTTACGAATCCTTCTCTAATAAAGTAGTCTTTTACCTGCTCAACATTTAGTGCATACTGCATTGAATCCTTGTTCATAGAAGGTCTGCCAGTATTTTCACTTACATTTTCTTCAAGGGTTTTCTTTTCCTGCTTCTCTTCATTCCCAACAGGCTTTCCCTCTATTTCCACTACTTCTGCTGGTTGTGCTTGCGCTGCATTTGAGTCAAGCAAGAGTTCTATGGATTCAAGACATTCTTTTTTTTGTTCTACTCTATCTGTTTTTCGATTAATAGCTCTGCATGTGGCATAATCTGCCCATGAAAGTGCTACTCCAGCACCAAAGTGCAAAAGTCCGTCATATAGTATATTCACCATATTCATCACCTTCTGGTATTTTGTTCTTTTTCATATCTTTTCAGAACACTAACAATACAGTTCTGTGCTATTTCCTCTGAATTATTAAACAAGTGTTCTAAATCTCTCCTGTTGTAATGATACATTGCTCTAAGATCAAATGGCCATATCTTGGTTAATAGATTAGCTACAACAGGAACATGATAAGCATTCTTGGATGAAGACTCTAGAAGCATTGTTCTTATCTTTGGATTTTCTTTTTTCACCAATATTTCAAACTTATATCCTTTTGCTAGGGAAGTCTGTAAAGCTTTTAATTTATGCCAGTCATGTGACTTATCTTTAGATATCTCCTCGTTAAACACCCTTCTCCTTTCTTCTCTGGCTAGGTTAGCAACATCGTATCCTTTTCCTACTAAGAACACATCTTCTAAGATATTCAGGCGTGGCTTTATTAATTCCTGCGAGAACTTTGCATACTCTTTTTTTAATAGGAAATCAAGTACTTTTCTTGTATTGCTCAAGGGTATGAATTCTGTTTTTGGTCCTGGCTCTGGTTTATAATTCACTATTTCATCATTATATATCACTGTTGCTTTGGGAGGCTCAACAGTTTTTTGAGGCCTTGATTTACGTCTTCGTCCTTTTCTTAAATGATGGTGATCCCACTCTCTAAAAACATAGACTCCTTCAAACAATCTTGAATAAAAAGTGTCTACTTCTTCTTGTACACAAAAATCTCCTATATTATGTCCTCTAATATCACCGACTTGGTTTATGAGTTCCAGCATTTTTTTGGGGACTGCACTGTCATTTTCAACCAAAAGATTAGAATTTTCTTCTAGTTGTTTTGTAAGGTTTTTTAATTCCCTGGCCTTGGTTACAAACCTGGTAGGAGTCCATAGTTCAAGGCTCACGTTTTGCACTAACAACAAATCTTCAAGGCTATTATAAACGCGTAAACCTGTATTGATTAGTCCATACATACTGTCTGCCATGGTTACTGTCTCTATTCCTGGCAAGTGCTGCTTGTACAGGAAATCAAACAGCCTTTCATCAAATGAGAATTCCTCATGGATTAATTCTGTATCTTTCTGGTCAGGAGAAATCACTATCATGTACCTATTAGCTGGGCCACACTGTAAATAGTTTTCTCCTAGCTCTTCTTCAAGCTCAATGGATTCCCCTCTTTTATCCAAGAAAAAAGTATTTTGAGTAGTTTCTTTATCTATGGTCTTCCTTAAAGCCCTGTTGTAATTCTCGACTAAATCTCCTTCTACTTTGAACAGATTCTTACCAAGCAATCCTTCTGTTACCAAGGTTCTTTTTCTTGTCATTTTATCATCAACTTAAGCAATTATTTTTTTGACTTGTCAGTTTTTTCAGCTTTTTCATACGCTTCTTTAATAGTCTTTAAACCCTCGTCCATTCTGTCTTGTAAGATGCTTTTCAGCATGATTAACTTTCCATAATCTGAACTAATTCCTTCTCCCAGTTGTTCTTCAAGGAACTGTATCTCTGCCTGTAGATTCCATATCCTGCTTTTGTATCCTATTCCAACCTCTTCTTCTGTTTCTTTTTGAGCATATCTCTGCTCAGAGTCAGCGTAACGCTGGGCTTCTTGGAAAAGAATCTCTGGGGTTATAGGATTGTATAGCTCACTTAACTTCTGTACTTTTCTGGCATAAGGCAAATCAAAGAATTTTGCCTTGTTGCTAAACCATTCTCTGGGTATATTAAAGTCAGCGCATCTTTCATGGATTGATTCTATTATTGCCTTTGCTGATCTTCCTGTAATGCTAGGATTTTTTTCTTTTAGTTTTTCCATGAATTCACCAAAATCCAGGATGGATGCTTTCTTGTACTTAACAAATTCATCAGCCATATAAGAAACAACGTCTTGTGCAGTCCAAGTCCCATCTGCTCGTCTAAAATCCTGGGTTGTAAAAGGCTTATAGCCTTTTCCATGCTCTATTCTTAGCAGCTTATTTGTGACTAAATCCTTGCACTCCAACATTAGCAAGTCTGCAAAGTCATAAGAAGTGGTAGGACCATCTACTAGCATTCTGTCATTAAATCTATTCCTCATAGCATTATCTAAGCCTGTTGGCTTGTTGGTTGCTCCGTAATTAGTTACATTACCCAGTCTCTGAGTGAATACACCATCAAAGTACTGCATAATAATATTATTAATGTCATTATCTGCTCCTTGTGCATCTCTTCTAGTGGTTGTTAAAAGGTCAAGGTCATCAAAGATACCTAGGCTTAATGCATTAGGGTCTTTGGTAACTGATAATCGTTCAAGCAAGATTTTTCCTGTTTTTCCATAGTACTCATCCTTTATAGAGGGGTCAACTGTGAAGACGTAATATTTAAGTCCTAATTGTTGACAGTATTCATGGAGTAGGGTCATGGCCATTCTGAACATAGAGGACTTCCCTGTTCCTGGCAACCCATCTAGTAAAGTGCTCCAGGGCAATCCTCCTAATTCTAGAATAGGATTCTTTTGTTTAGTAAAGTCATACAATACTAGGCGTTCCACAGTTCTGGTAATCTTTCTCTTGGATGAGAGATTTCCTACAATCTCATTTGGGTCTATTGGCCTGAAAGTAATTTTTTGCTCCATGGGTTTAACAGTAGGAATAGATTTATCTTCATAGCCTTCAATAGCAAGAAAATCATCCATTATTCTGAAGCGGTAACCATTAATATGCTCTTTTTCTAAGCTTGGATACCTGTCTTTTTTCTCTTTTGCGAGCTCTGCATACTTTTCAAAGACTTCCTTAACAAAAATTGGGAATGCATAAGGTGATTTTAATATCTCTCTGTCATGGTCAAGGTGTTCAACCAGTCTTGTATAAACAGGGGCTAGCAACTGGAATATTACTCCTTCCTCAGGTCTGGTTGTATCTAGTCTCAGTTGTGACAAGTATGTCTTATCCTCTTCTTTTGCTTCAACATCGATTTGAGCAGCTATGGCTTGGTCAAGCTTTTTTGATACATAAAGTGAAGCTGCGTATGCAGCAAAGTTATAACAAAAATCTTTTAGCTTATGTATTTCAGGAGAATCAAGTTCAGTAATTGGTGCACTAGCTAGTTTTTTTCTTAATCCTGATTTGTCAGAGAGTTGAGAGGATATGGTCTTAAAGATTTGCATGCCATCTCTTAAAGCAAGATAGGTTGTTCTTTCTAAATCACTCATTATATGTGGCTCTTCTTCATCTATCTGTCTTATTAGCTCTGGAAGATTACTCTTCCCGTGTAGCTGAAACTTCTCTGTAAGAATACCATCAATAGCTTTTTTATAAGGCTGTATCTGCTCTTTTCCAACATCCACTGGCTGGTTTTGTTCAACCACGACTACCACCTGCACTAGTTATACCAAGTAGCTTTACCTCTCCTTCAAAATTTTTTCCTAAGTTATGGACTCTCTGGACTAATCTGTGAGGCATAAGCATATATTTGGGGCTTTGAAGAACAGGAGAAAAACTTCCTTTATACATGTCCCCTGTAATTAATCCTTTCCAAAAGGCTTTGAAGCCTTTCTTCTTTTGTTCCTCAACTCTATGCTTGGAATATTTTCTGAACACCAGAATTCCGTCTGTTTCATACTTGTCTTCAAGAATGGTGTTGATTATATCTTCATTATGAGTTAGATTATTATAGAAAGGACCAACATCATATCTTTCAATCATTTGAAGATAAATCCCTTCTATGTCCTCAATACCTTCTGCTAGTCGACGAAGCTCATATGTTGAAAGTGCTGAAAAACCATCTCTTATCTTTTGTTCTAATTCAATTTTCCATCCGGTTTTTGAATATGATTGATTAGTTACTTGAAAGTATAGTGTATAAAATCTTGGAAGATTATTGCTTTCGTCAAGTCTTTCAATTGATTTTTTAAAATAATGCATGTTATTTTGTTTTTTTACATAATTCTCAGGATAGGTCTTCAGGGATTCTGGTAGGTCTAGTTTTAACAGTTTTTCATAATAATTTCTTTCAAGTTTTTGCCTTATAACATCTCTTGGAAAAACCCCTCTGAACAAGGTGAATTCTGCATCCTGAACCAGTTTCTTATTTGAAGGTAGTTTTGCTAATTCTTGTTCTGCATTTTGTTTATCTCTTTTTAAGAAATAAAAGTCTCTGATTATGATTGGAAATCCTGAATCTGTAGGGTCAATTGCGCACTGCCACATTAACTCATCTCCAAGCTTCATAGATTCTATCTTATTCTTTAGAACAATAGTGTCTAAGGTATCTCCTAATCTTATTAAGTACTTCTGAAACTGAGGGTTTTTTCCCCCGTGTTCTGGTATTTCCTCATATACAACTCTTGAAAGCAGACGAAGCATATGGGCTAGTGTTCCAAGATGATTTTTTGTGCATGCTGGGTCAAGTCTTTCAAAGTTATCTCTTTCAATGGCTAAGTCAATTTCAGGTTTTTCTATTGTAATCTTGCCATTTATTATTTTTTTCATCTTGCTTTTCGCCTTGTTTAAGGTTTAATTGCTGTTTACAATAAAATATAAAAAAATAAAATTTTAAAAAAAATATAAGCCACTTAATGCTCTTTTGGCAATGTATATCTTTCTTCTTGAGACCTTCTTGCCTGTTTTCTAATTTCATCCATTCCCTTATTAAACTCTGCAAACATGTTGTTAAGCCTGTCTATGTAGCCACGCATTATTTTCTCATCAATAAGCTGTATCTTTTCTCTTGCTTGTGTTGACTCTCGCACTCCTTCTGATGATAGTATTATCATATCAACAGATTTGTCTGTAGCTACATTTATGGATTGGTCAATCTTCTCCATTCCCTTGGTAGTCATCATAACCTTGATAGCTTCAGGTGCTGCCATGTAAATCTCTGTTATGTTATCCACTTTTTCCTTTATCATTACTGCTTGTCTTCCAAGGTCTCTAACCATTTGCTCAAAAGCATTCCTTGACTGCTTGCTTGCTTCAAGTGCCTGTTGGGCCTGGTTATACATGGTTAAAACCTTATCATACTCAAGCCTTACCTCAAGCAATTGTTCATGCATTACATCCTTTTCTTTTTCAAGCCTAGCTTGCTCTGCAGGATCAGCAGTTTTACATTCCTCTTCTTTCTTTTTGTATTCTGCTTCCATTATGTCAAGCTTTTCCTTATAGGCTTGCTCTCTTGGCTGGTACTCATTGATTTTTTCTACTAACAGAGTTGTGTTCACTTCTAATCCACTATAGGTCTTTTCTGCAACTTCTCTAATACTCAGAATTTCTTCAACAAGCAGATTTGCGTAGTGAAGGATGTGTTCTAGATTTTCTTTTGGATTCTGGTTTCTTATACGGTTCACTCTTCTTCTGTTTGCTTCTTTTGGATAAACCCATTTCAGAACTTTCTCAAATCCTTGGTAACTCTTTGATTTCTCTGCAAAATCCACAAACTCATCCAGTCCGTCTGTTAGTCCTGCAGCCAGGTCTGCTATGGTTATTTTATATGTTCCATATTTCTCTATGCCTTGGTCAAGCTTTGACAACTGCTCTGAGACTTGTTCGGCAGTTGCGTTTTCTAGTTTCTTGAATATCTCTTCTGCACCTTTCAAGCCTTGGTATATGTCTCCAGAAAACCCTCTTCTGGTTTTTCTTAGCTCATCCAGTTTTTTTATTTTCTCATCACTAACTGAGAATCTGTCTTTGGTTTTTTGTGCCATTTTTGTTTTCCTCCCTAACTTATTTTAAAGTAACACTACACCCCTTTATTACTACTATAAAGTGAGGATAAAGCCGTTGTTTTTAAATGCTTCGGTATTATCCACTTTTATGTACCTCCTGTAGTATACCTATTTAAATATATTAAACTTTCCACAAAGATTTTTTAACAAAATAGAAAAATTTAAATAATAATTACCATTTCATTCTAAGTATGGCCTTGATGGATCTAAAGGACAAGAAAATATTGACAATTCTCGACCAGAATGCCCGTACCCCTTTGTCAAAAATTGCAAAAAAGGTCAGGCTCTCAAAACAGGTGGTGGACTACAGGATAAAGAATATGATGAAAAAGAATATCATTACGTGCTTTACCATACATTGCGACCTGACCAAGCTAGGATATACCACCTTTGAAGTTTTTTTAAGGTTCAGGAACCTTGGCGAAAAAAAAGAAGAAGAGGTGATAGCGCACATAGTGAACCATCCCTTCACCAAGTGGGTGGTTGAAAGCGCAGGGGAATGGGACCTGGCCTTTACATTGTATGCCAGAAACCTGCTTGAGTTTGAATCAGACATTGAAGAGCTTATTGGAGACATAAGCGACTATGTTGAAAAATACCAGACATCAACAGTGCTGAGCATACAGGACTCTTATCTTAAGCTGCTTAAAAAAAAGGATGACTTCCAGACCAAGCCAATAAGAAAACAGTTTGTAGTTGACAGAGAAATAGAAAAGATAGATGAGATTGATATAAGAATCATACAGGAACTCCAGGAGAACGCAAGAGTGAACTTGGTAAAGATAGCCAACAAACTCAATGTGTCTGCAGACATAATCAGGTACAGGCTCAAGAATCTAATCAACAAAGGAATAATCGTTGAATTCAAGACAGAGGTGAACTTCAAGACCCTAGGATATAACTGGTACAAGATAGTGCTTGACCTTAAGAGATGCTCAGAAAGCTATGAGAAAAAGATACTAACCCAAATAAAGCAGATTCCCAACCTCACCTATCTGGTAAGATGCCTGGGGGAATGGGATTATGCACTTCACATACATGCCAAAAGCAACGAGGAGTTCAGAAAAATACTCTTGTATGTAAGAGAAAAACTGGGGGAAATAATCTTTTCCTTTGAATCCCTGATAGTATTCACCATGCACAAAAGTCAGACCCTGCCATACGGGGTTGCTGAGCAGCTCATAAAAGACATGAAACAACCTGTAAAAAAGCCAAGAAAAAAAGCATAAATATACATAAACAGATAGAAATAGTTAGTTTACTGACTAGCCTTTCTCTTTCTCTTCTCTTTCTTCATACGCTTACGTTGCCATTTCCAGCGCATCTGACCCTTCTTTTTCCAACGACGACTGCTGCGTTTCATATTCTAGTGATGGTTATTGTCTTTTTTATAAATCTTTTGGAAAGAATCAACAACCTCGCCCTAAAGGACGAGGTATGCTGGTACAAAAAAGCATAATCGAGCATTGAGCGAGGTTGTTGTGCTCAAAAACAAAGTTTTTGGCACTCAAAAGCAAAGCTTTTGTTGGTTCAAAAAAGAAGACCAATCCTGGTGTAAACAACGAGGTATGCTTTTTTGTAATCAAACAATGCATTCAATGCTTTAAGCTTAATATCTTTTATTTTATTTTTTGTTTTAGCTCAACTACTCTTGAAAAGCATTCAAAGGCTTCTTTTTTTCTGCCTATTTTCTGTAGCATAAGGCCTTTGTTGTTGTATGCACCAGTATTTTTTGGATTTGCTTTAATTGCTTTGTCAAAAAATTCAATAGCCTGGTCAAATTTACTCATTCTGTAAAATGCAATGGCTAGGTTATTCAGAGCTGCAGAATAATCAGAGTCTATGTTGAGTGCTTCTTTATAACAAGCAATAGCTTCATCATAGCGTCCTAGCTTGGCATATGCAACTCCTAGATTATTATGAGCAGGAGCATAATCAGGGTCTGATTCAAGGGCTTGAACATAAAATTCAGCAGCTTTTTCATATTTTCCTTTATTGTGCCAAGTTACTCCTATGTTAGAAAGCTGAGCTGCATCAAATTCTTCCTCATTTAAAACTTTTGGATAAGCATTACACTCTGCAAGATTAAAATATTTTTGATAAAAAACTATATCCTTTTCTCCTCCAAATGCAGGGTCATAAAGAAAGAGTTCATTATCAGATGTAGCACATCTTAGTAGCATGTGAGCCTGTTTATATCCTCTGGTGGGAATAAAAAAAGGTTCTAAGTCTAAGCCTGCGTATTCTCCTGCTGCCAGGCAAAATGAGGAATAATAATGACATCTTAGATTTCGTGGTATTTGGGTTTTTTCCCTCATAAGAAATATTGTAATCTCATCTAATACTTGAATAGCCTGTTTTTTTGTATGCTTCTTTCCTGGATTAACCCTCTTTTTAACCTTGTGAAATAAATCATTAAGATTTTTGAAGTTTTCAGGATCAAGAGATGCTTGAATAAGATTTTGGTATTTGTGTTGGTAACTTAAATTGGATGGCTTTAATACATTTTTAGGTTTCTTAACTTCAGCTAAGTTTTTTCTTGACTTTATCTCTTGTGCATAAACAGGTTTAGATGAAACAAACATTTCTAAAGCCACATCTGCAATTACTGGGCCTGAGAGCACAACAGCAGATTTCACAATAGCATCAAGAGCTCTTACAAACCTGTGCCTGTTGTAAAAATCTCTAATCTTTTTGGTAAGCATTTTTAATCTCTTTTTTAGATTCCTCAACCAGCTTTTTAACTGCAGATTCCACTACATGAGATCTGTTTCGAAAATAGCCTTTCTCTACCATTTGCTTTATCTTAAGAAAGGTTTCTGGGTCTATTGAGAAGCATATTTTTTCTTTCATAAGAGTAATACTTAGTATAACTCATATATAAATGTTTCGATTTTGTAGTTACTTATAAGTGATAACATTATTGGAGTGTGGAGAAATGTATGCTGAAGAAATCCAAGAGAAAAAAGAAGAAAATGCCCCGTGCGGGAATTTCCCAGATTTTCACTCTCGGCAATTCGGAGGACTTCACGCAGTGAATGTCCTCCTTGATTACTTTTGCCAGGTTTTGTTATGAAAACCTGTTTTGAACCCACGTCGCCGGATGTTTTCAATGAAGGCGGAGCCTTGCACTGCGAAAATCCGGAATGATTGGCCGGACTACACCAACGGGGCGTCACTAAGCTCCTACCGTTGAGCGTTGAACAAGTTCAACACACCAACGGGGCGAATATAGATAGATTTGCCAATTTCTTTTTAAATATTACTAAATAAATAGGAAAATATATATAACGAAATATTATTAATAATATCATGGTATTCGGCCACATAGATCTAACACATCATTTTACAGAATTAAAACAAGCAAATGACAGGCCTGCCTCTGAGCAAGAAAAGGCTGTAAGAAAATTTCACAAAGAAATAATGCACAGGATAAGGTTCTTAGACGCTGTCGCATACCACCTGCACAAAGCAAATCTTATTTCTCGCAGCACAAAGCTCAACCTTGAGGATGCAAAGAATGCTTTCATGGCCTTAGAAAGCCATTGCCAGATTTATTTGATGCAGAAAAAAAAGCCTCAAAACTTTAATGAATTTATTCACCACGTTGAAAACAATGCGTTGATAGAAAAACTAGAAAAAAGAATTAAATTACTGGAAAAACATCTGGACCAAGAAGATAAAAGATTAAAAGTAATTATTAGGTGCATACATGAGATAGTGCACGAATTGCACAAAGCAGAATAATTCTAAAAAATATGGGCCCGCTGGGATTTGAATTCCTGTGTTAGCAGAATATTCTTCTAACATCCCAGGACCCCTGGCTATCCTAAGGTGTATGAAACACCGCCTTATAAGACCAGTGCTCCAACCAGGCTGAGCTACGGGCCCAAAAATATGCTCACTTTCTTGTGTTCATTATTGGTTTAAAAATACTTCGTATTTTTAACCATAAAAATCTGAAATTTTTATGTTTTAAAAACTTTTTTATATTAACAAAGAAAAAGATTATCTGGTTCCTTCTAATAAAAAAATCAAAAAATTAAATAAAAAATTCTGTGCTTGCCAATACTCAAAGAATCAGAATCTTTTCCTTTTTCTAAAGCAATCCTTGCAAAAAACAGGTTTGCCTTCTGTAGGTTTGAAAGGAACTTCGCATTCCTCTCCGCACTCAGAGCAAACTGCTTTGTGCATTTCTCTAGGTCCAAAATCTTTTCGGAAACCGCCTGATCGGAAACCACCGCCTCTAAAGCCGCCTCCTCCTCGGAAACCGCCTCTGCCTCTCGGACCATCTCTTTCGAAATCTTCCATATTCTTCCTCCTAAATATTTTATATAACAAAAAAGAAAACTTTCCCAGTTATTCTTATTGTTACTAAGCCTTGGGATAAGTAAAGGGTTTATAAACTTATTGAAATGAAAACTGTGCTGGTCAAGAAACAAGGGAATTCACTTCTTTTTCTTTTTTGTAAAGAAATCAAGCGCAGGACAGCAAACGCTGCCTTGCTTGCAATGAATGCATGCCAACTTGCCATATATTATCGGATTTAGAGCAAACCATGAGAACACAGGATAGATCAAGGCTATAAGAGTAAGCACATGAAAACCTCTTGATATAAGAAGAGCAATACCTACAACCAAGGGTATCAGGACTACAAGGACTTGAGGAATAAAATCCTTAAACTTAAGCTCTCGCTCACAGAACTTCTTAGGATTGCCTTTCTTGAAAAAAATAGCTGCTAACACTCCTCTACCAAAAGCACATACCTTGCCGTAATAACAGCAACAAGTGCAAGCTTCTTTGTAAACCTGGAATTCAAGAATAATAAGATAAGCAACATAAAGAATCCCTGTGATAAGATTTAACCTGAACATGATATATGCTCCCGCAGCATAAACTATAAGTGTAAGAATAATCACAATAATCACAATCCATATAGGATAGCTATCAAAGATTTTAGGCTTTTGCTTCTTCTTCATATAGAGAATTGATTTTTCTGTAATATTTAAAGTTTACTGAAAAAATAAAAAATAATAATCAAAACTCTGCTTCTCTTATGTAGCCGTTCATGAAGCCTTCTTCTTCTGATGTGATTTCATCGTTTTCTATCATTTCATCTATGTCTTCAATATCATAGATTAGTTCTTCTTCGTCTTCTTCATCATGTCCCTGCCAACACTGGTCTTCCTCGTAATTTTCTTGCATTATCATTTTAACCACCTCCTTCGTGTTTTTTGAAATTTAAAAAATTAATAAAAAACAAAATATTTTTTTACCAGGAGTATTCCTCGTTATCACCGCTTGAATCTCCTTCATCATCGTCGTCATCATCGTCATATGTTTCATATTTCCAATCTTCCATTTTAATAACCTCCTTAGTTTTAACAAAAGGCGCCTTTTGTTTCAAACCAAACAATTTCTACTTAAACAAAAGAGTGTTTATCCTTATTTTTTCTTTTTTTTAGGCATTTATTTCACCCCCTCCAATTTTTATTGATACTTGGCTGCTTTTGCAACTGCTTTCCTTGCTTTCTTTGCATCTTTTTTTGATTGCTTTACCTCTGTTGTCTCTTCCATGTTCTCATCTCCTTAATTCTTTTTGAGGAATATTCACGACCCGTTTCTGAAATAAGCCTTCAAGTTTCTCAAGATTTTTTCTGCACTCGACCAGTTGTTTTTGTTTTTGAAATCTCAGATCATTGTCTTCAATTACCGATATATCCCATTCTAGTAAGTGGATTCTTTTTTTTATCTCGGAAATTCTGTTATTGAGTAGAATAGAAGCTTGCATCAGAAATCACCCCTTTGGCTTTGTTAGCCTTTTATAGATACGGTATTTTTACCTCACCTGTGTTCTAACCCTATTTGGTCATCTATATCACTGGCGACCTTTTTTATGTCTTCCAGCGCCAAATTCATATCTCTGCGTATCTCGTTTATTGTTGCTAGAAGACTGTTCATTCTTAACTCATAAGCTGAATCAATTTTAATCACAAGTCCTGCTTTTATTAACTTGTTTAAATGATAAATAACTGAGCCAATAGTGGGTTCTACTACTTGTGTTAGTTCTTCGCTTGTCATTCCCTTACCTTCTTCAGATGCTTTTATTAGTGCTTTTAGAATTCTTAAAGCTGTCTTGTCCTGGTCTCTTGGTGTTAAAAAGCCTAGGCTGTTACACACCCATTCTATATCCTTATTTAAATCTTTCTCAGTTGGTTCTTTTAGCTTTTTCACGATGAATTGTTTTAGTGCTTTAGTCATTTACCAGTATTTATGGCACAACTAGTATTTAAATTTTTCTAAAATATTTAAATTTAGGTTGAATAAATGTATTTTGGTTTAAATGATTTAATTTAAATTAAAGAAAAATGAACTGCGCTAACCAACAACATTGTTAAACCTGTGCAAAAGCAACCACATAATTATGCCCATATTTTTTAGCGCATTTAGGGCATGTTGTGAAATAGAAATAATATTTTTTTGCTTTTTTCTTTTTCTTGGCAAGGTATTTTTCCATGTCCTTTAGCCATTCTGGCACTTTATTGAAAGGTCCATCAAAAACTTTACTAATAAATGTTCCTGAAATTCTCACATTGTTTGCATTAGGAACCTCTTTGGTAACATAGATGTAATGCTCAGACTTCCAAGGCGAAGGGTCATAAGCTAGCCATAAGAAATCCTTTATATCAGGAGCAGCGCCTGCGTCCTGAGCCTTTTTCCACTGCTTATGAATCATTCTTCCAATCATCCAAGGAAGAGGCATATGAAACAATTGAGGAATAGTGTCCATAATAAACAATTTATTCTTCCATTTATGAGTCTTCTCATCCCAAGGCTTAGGATCAAACTTTGGGCAGCATTCTTGGTTTTGTTTTTTCATATTCTTCAGAATCAAAAATAGATTTAAATATTTTATTGAAAAAAATATGCGTCAACCAGAAAGCATTCTCCAAAGGTCTGAAATTTAGTGCACGTTACAAAGGAAAATTTCAGAGTTTTATTTTTGCCCTTTCACTCCTGAAATTAAGGAAGTTATCACAAGGCCTAGGCCTAATCCTGCTAATATACATCCAACGAATGCTAGAGCAGATACCTTTAGGAAAAAAAATCCAACACCTAAACCAATGAGTAAACCTCCGCCAGTAGCCCATGTGCTTTTATCTTCTTTTTTTGTCATAGTATTAAAAAATAAGAATTGATATTATAAAAAGGTTTCGAGAATGAAAAGTATGCGCCGACCGGGACTTTCGCACCAACTTTCTCTGGAAAGGGGACTCCGGCTGTTTTTAGCTAGGAGTCGCCTCCTTTTGCCAGCTTTGGGCATGAAAAGCTG
>LSSJ01000030.1 GCA_001595785.1 Euryarchaeota archaeon SM23-78 | reverse complement strand
ATGCGCCGACCGGGACTTTCGCACCAACTTTCTCTGGAAAGGGGACTCCGGCTGTTTTTAGCTAGGAGTCGCCTCCTTTTGCCAGCTTTGGGCATGAAAAGCTGATAGTATCGAACCCGGGTCTCAAGCTCTTTACTCAAAAAACCTTTTTGGTTTTTTGTAGTGGCAAGCTCGTATTATTTATAGTTGGCCATAACCACTAAACTACCGGCGCATAAATATATTAGAAGGGGTGCTGGTTTATGATATATAAACTTTACTTTTATCTTCTTTTTCTCCTGACTTCTTCTCTTCTTCTTTTTTCTTCTTCACTATCTTAACATCTATCTTCTCCTTCTCTTTAGGGCTTAGTTTCCTGGTTATTATGATTATCTCGTTCTTAAATATCAGGTCTGTCTGGCTTATAAAGGCTAATAAGATTAAGCCTGTGTAGATGAATTGGAAGAATATGCTTAGTTCGACTAAGTTAAGACCGATTAATAAGTCTATGCCGTATATGTTTAAGAGCATGGAGAACATGGTATAGACCAAGTAGATTATGCTTGCTATAACCAAATAGTCCCAGGGTCTTCTCTCTTTGTGACTCTTGGTCTTTTTTAAGAAGAGAAAAGCATACACTACTATGAATATGGCAATAAAGGAGTTTGCCATTGAGAATACGCCTTTTATGACTTCTACAAACATATTAAACCTCTTTTTTTGCTATTTATTCTTATTCTGTTTTTAGGTTTATATAAATTTTTGTTTTTAAGCAGAGATTAGGATGGGCCTGGCCGGATTCGAACCGGCGACCCTCACCATTTTGCGATTATTTGTTTTCTCGTCAAGGTGATGTCATTTGCGGCAATTGTTATTTGTAACCGGACTAGACCACAGGCCCTTTTTTTATTTTGCAGAAATCCTGTCCTACTCTGCTTACCACAACCCCACACTAAAGCGTGGGAACGTGGATAAGCTCCGTCGCGCCGTTGCCATTCTTGCTACGCAAGAAATGTCAACAATAATGGCAGCGACGGCCAGGATTTCTACTTAAACATTAATTAATCTTGTGTGAATATTTGAATGATTGCTGCAAAGGCTGGTCTTGTTATCAACACACCTATGCTTACTCCGAGTATTGTGGTGAGTGCAAATCCTTTTAATAAGCCTGCTCCTGCAAACCATAAAGGAAGCATTGCTACTACTGTTGTGAAATAAGCTGCAAATATTATGAAAAAGGCTTTTTTTAATTGGTCCTTCCAGCTTGAATACTTGGATTTCTCTCCTGCCAAGGTCTCATCAGCAATGACTATCTGATGGTCTACTCCTGTTCCTATGGCTATTATTATTCCTGCTATTGCTGCTAGGTCAAGGTTCCATCCTATGAGGGCTGCTATGCCCAGGATTATGATTGCTTCTGAAGTCATATTTATTATCATTGGTATGCTTACCACTAGTTTCTTATACCTGATAAACACGGTTACTGCTACTGCAAGGATGGCTACCAATCCTATGAGCAAGGCATTCCTAATGAATTCTTCTCCTAGGATTGGACTCACAGTATCTGTTTTTACTATTTCTAGTTTTACTGGCAAGCTACCTGTTATCAGAATTGTCTGCAGCCTCTTCATGTTGTTCAGAGAGTCTGTGATGGCTGCTTGCTGGGTTAGTCCTATCCCGCTTCCTGAGATGCTTATATCAGTAACAGGATTTCCTTTTAGCTCTGCTCCTATTCTTAGCTCATCCACTAGTTCATCATCAAGGTATAATAATAATGATTCTGACAAGTAATTATTTTGGTCCTCAACAACCACTTCTAAGTCTTTGGTTGCATCTGCTTGTGCTTGCGCTGCTTCTGGGCTTAAGGCTATGCTGAATCTAAACCTACACGTCCAGTCTCCGCTTGGCATCTGACCACACCCTGCCCTTGGATCTATGCCTGAACAGTCAGGGCTTCTGCACACATAAGTTATATCATTGCCTCCTCTGAAAACAGTTTTGTTAGCTATCTTGGCTTCAAACTTGCCCTGCTTTGCTAGGAGTTCTCTTACCTCTTCTTTGGTGGCCCCTGCTATCTCAACAATTATGAAGTCATTGCCTGCAAAGTCTGATGCTGGTCTTACAATGATATCTGTTAGTCCAAAAACATTAAGCCTTTGCTTAATATTATCTATGGTGAAGTCAAGGTCTTGCTGGCTTATCTTTTCTTCAGGTTCAAGCACTACTCTGCTTCCTCCGCTTAGATCAAGCCCTTGCCTTATATTGGTTGTTGGAGCTTCGTATAGGCTTAGACCTATGTCTGCTACTCCTATTACTTCTTTTTCCACTTTTTGAACATAAACTTCCTCTGTGACATTTACTGTTGTGTTTGTAGTTTCATTATAAACTTCTTTGGTTTCATTTACTAGTTCTGTCTCATTAAGATAAGTTATATTATATTCTGGAAGAGCTGTTAACTTGTAGATATTCTTATTAGTCTTAATAGTAAAAGTCCTGTTAACTTCCAGTGTATTAACAAAGTCAAAATAATCTTTCAGAGAATTAATAGGTTTGTTATTAATAAGAAGCATCCTTTCCCTGTTCATAGGCGGTATATTAGGGGTTGGGCTCTCTATGCCTGCAATACTAGCCGCACTATCCTTTGAAACAGTTCTTATTGCTAAGCCTTGTGCCCAAGGGTTTGGATGAATAGCTACTAGAGCTAGGACTAAGAATACTAAAAGGATGATTACCCTTACATTCTTGATTGCTTTTTTGAGTTTCATTTTTTTGTCGCTTTTTTTGCGACCGCAGTTATTATTTTTATTTTCTTTTTACTTTATTTCAATTTTAAATTTTTAAACAATAATTCATTGGTCCTCAAGTGGCGGACGGCCTTTTTATTCCTCTACCTTTACTCTTTTTCTTCTTATATGCTCAACATAATACCTAAGTAATCCTGTGTTCTGAATCCAAGTATTAATTATATCAACGATTAAGCCGATGAGTAGGATTATCATTATTTGTCTTATAGTCTCAGACTGGCTTAGGATAAGAGCTATGATTACAGCCACCAGGGTTGTGGCATTCATGGTTAGTCCTGTCTTTGCAGCGCTTATAACCCTGTCAAACACACTACCCTCTTTTCTTTTCAAAACACGTGTGCTTAGAAGGATGTCTGTGTCTATGCTGTAACCTATGAGCATGAGAAAAGCTGCTATGCCTGCAGTGCTCAGCTTTATTCCAAGCAAGTTAACAATTGCTAAGGTTACAATGATATCTGAGAACACGCTCAGGATTGCTGCCATGCTAGGAATAAAAGTCCTGAAATAAGCAAAGACCACAACTCCCATGAGCACAAAAGCTATTACCAAGGCTATCATGATCTGCTTGAAAAAGCCAGCTCCTAGGCTAGGACCTGTGGTCTCTGTTGAAGCATCCTCTTTTGCGCCAGGAATCTTTTCCTCAACTGCTTCTAAGATGTCTTTCTCAAGCTCCAGGTTATCAGAGCTCACAATAATTGCTTTTTGCTCTCCAAACTCTGCAATACTCCTCACATCAACATCATCTGCTGGAAAACGAGCTCTAAGAAAGTCTTTCATAGCCTCTACATCTATAGGACTAGTGACAGGAATAGTAATAACAATGCCTCCTTTAAGACTAACACCTCTGTTAAGAAAGTCTCCTGTGCTAGCAGTGTGGAAAATGATACTAATGATTGCAATTAATAAGATAATGAAAGGTATGAATAATAATTTTTTGTACTGCTTATCATAGAACTTAAGAAAGCCTTTGTACTCATATCTTTCCTTAGCACTCTTCTCCTGTTCCTCAATTATCTTGAGCTGCTCAAGCCTTTTCTCTTTTAAAAGCTTTCTCCTCTGCTCTCTTCTCTCCCTACGTGATAATGCCATTACCGACTTGGGATAAATGAGTATTAATAAATGTTTTGGTGATATTTTATACTCTATAGTTTAAAGATAGTAAAATATATATAGAGTAAACAAAATTAATAATTAATAATAAAAAAGAGGTTTCCAATGAAACTCGGCCAGACCAGTTTTGAGTATATCCTTGTGGTAGGTCTTGCCATGTTAATTGTAGTGCCAGGGTTCCTGTTGTTCTATAACTACTCGGTTAAGTCTGGTGATGAACTCACCAACTCAAGGATTGATATGATTGGTCATGCTATTATAGATAGTGTTGAAAAGGTTTATTACATTGGAGAGAACTCTTGGGAGACCATTGAGGCTGATGTGCCTGAAAGTGTAAACTGGGTTTATATTATTAATAATACTGAGTTGGTAATAGAGTACGAGTCATCTGCGGGTCTGAGCGAAGCTGTTTTTTTCTCAGATATCAACATCACCACGCCTTATGAAGTTAGTAACAGGTTTTATATCACTAATGTAACCCATCCAGCCATAGAAGCACACGCAGGTCTTAACATCATAAGAATCACCTCTATGGGTCACTATGTCCTTATTAATGAAATAAGATGATTCTTAAGAAAAGAGCACATAGCGGAAGCGGCATTGAGCTTATCATAATCGGAAGTGTCATTTTTCTCATTGTAATAAGTATCATTATTATTGTGCAGAAAGAGACAGGTGAATCAAAAAGACAAGAACTCTATCAAGAAGCAGGGAAAGTAGGTAATATCATAAGCACAGAGGTTGAGAATGCAAAATCAAGCCCAGGAACTTATTCTAGAAAGTTTTTTGTTCCTGAAACTATCAATGGAAGAGAGTATGTATTATATCATAAGAAAACAGAGGTAATCATAACTGTTAGTGGTGTTGAATACGTCCTCTTCATAGATCCTAATGTTAATGGAGTGCTAAAAAAAGGATGGAATACCATAGAAAAAACAGGTAATGCCACTAGTTATAGTATAAATATTAATATTTAGGCTAAAAGTTTATAAATGAGAAAGATAATAATACATAAAAAAATACATGAAAAGAGGTAGTGAACTAATGCATAAGTCCTGTTTTTCAAGGAAGAAGCGCGCTCAGGGAAGCCTTGAGTTCGTAGTAATATCAAGTGTTATGTTCTTGGTCCTCACAGGCCTAGTCACAGTTATTGAAGGAAGGATGACTGGTGCTTATAAAGAAAGGATTTATAATAGAATGGAGGGTCTTGGCAATCTTATTGATACAGAGATAAGACTGGCTAATTCTGTTCAAGGAGACTACTCAAGAGAATTCTTTCTTCCACCTGTGATTGAAGGCTACAACTACACTGTTGGTCTTATTAACAAGAAAGAAGTAGTAATAGAGGTTGAAGGTATGGAATATTATATATTCTTAGATAATAACATAAGCGGAGATATAGATAAAGGAACAAATACTATTGCAAAACAAGAGGATAATATTAGTATCACACCTACATCATCTATTCTGTGCAAATATGGTTATGGAAGTGATGATGACGGGTGCGGGGTGATTAGCTGCTTTGGATGGTATTCTAAGCAAGGAGTGGAAAGTCCAACAACTACCCAATATTGTTATACGAAAAAAGATATAATAGATTACAGATGTGAGGGTTATAATGATTGTAAAGAGGCTGATGATTGTCATGCACAAACACAGGGTGCAACAGAGTATGTTTGTGGTCAATGTCAGTATATTCCTGTAGGTGAGTGTTCAGGAACAACAAGAGGAGAGTGTCATAATTTCTCACTAGGCACTCCTTGTAATATTGATGGAACAAGCGTATGTGATGGTTATGGTAACTGTAACTCTGCTTGTAATGGTAATTTAATTTGCGAACCAAATCAAGGAGAAAGTGCAGAAAACTGTGCTGACTGCGCAGGGCCTGTTCTGAAGATGACTTTCAATAATCAAGATGCTAGTGATGAGACAATGTACAGCAATGATGGGACCATGATGCATTTTCGTAACAACGGGGTTCTCATAAACGCTCCTCAAAGAACAGCTGGAAAAGTAGGAGGCGCCCTTTCCTTTGATGGTACTGATGACTATGTCAAAGTAGATGATAATGTTAATGACCTTGACATAACTAACAATATAACCATAGAGGCATGGGTCAAGACAGGTGTTTCCAGCACTGATGAGCTTGGTATTGTATCAAAATATGAAGGGCCCACAGACATGAGTTATGCCTTATTTTATAGTTATTTGGGTGATATACAATATCAGGATAAGGTTTACCTCAGGTTGTGTGATAGTGCTGTTTGTCCAATGAATTACAAAGTTCATTCTTTTTCAAAAATTAATAATGGTTTCTGGCATCATGTAGCTGGGGTTTATAACGGAACTCATATGAGTATTTTTGTTGATGGTGTAAGGGAGGCAACTTATGCTTATAATTTTGGAATTTGTGCTGGTAATGCTAAATTGCGTATTGGCTGCCACTATTATTCTGGAGCTGAAACAGGTTACTTTAATGGAGAGATTGATGAGGTTAGGATCTATGACAGAGCGTTGTCTGGAGCTGAGATTGACCACAATTATAAGCTTGGCTTTATGAATAACAAGCCTTCTGACATTACAGAAAGACTGGTGGGCTACTGGAACTTTGATGAGCCTTCCGGAAATTTATTAGCCTATGATAACCACATGTGGCACCCTGGTGTTGACCAGTATGCTCTGGACTTTGATGGCAATGATTATGTAAGAGTTAACCATCCTCCTCCTACCACAGACGCCCTGGATGTTAGTGCTGAGAATGAAATTACCATATCTGCCTGGATTAAACTGGATTCCTATCCTGGCCATAACAAGGAATACAGCATTATAACTGATGGAAATAAGTCCAGCTCTCACATATTTTTAAGAATCACGAATGATTATGATGTTCTTTACCTAGAAACTGGCTGGGGTAACGGAGCAACAGACTACTCTACCAGACTTGGAATTAATCAAGGTGAGTTAAGCTTGAACGACTGGCACCAGGTTACTGGCACTTTTGATGGAACTCAGTGGACACTATATATTGATGGTGCACAAATAAACACTAATCCTGTTAGTACAACTCTGCCTTCTATTACTGAACCTTCTCAGTTAATTATTGGTGCAGCTCTTGAAAGTGCCACTGTAATGGACCACTTCAAGGGCACCATAGATGAGGTCCTTATTTTTAATCGTTCTTTGTCACAACCAGAGATAGCTAATCTCTATAATTTTCATGCTGGGACAATGACCTAAGGATGCCTCTTAGTTGAGCTTAAAATCATAACCAACAAAAACAAGTTTTTAAGGTATTCCCTTTTCAAGCAAAACCAACAAAAACAAGTTTTTAAGGTATTCCCTTTTCAAGCAAAACCAACAAAAACAAGTT
>LSSJ01000029.1 GCA_001595785.1 Euryarchaeota archaeon SM23-78 | reverse complement strand
GAATACTTCAAAAGCTTGTTTTTGTTGGTTTCGCTTGAAAAGTGAATACTTCAAAAGCTTGTTTTTGTTGGTTTCGCTTGAAAAGTGAATACTTCAAAAGCTTGCTTTTGTTGGTTTTCTATTTTTTATTTTATAATCACAAACCTAAACTTCTTCTTCCTTACCTCTGCCTTACTCTCAAACTCTGATTTTGCATCACTCTTCTTGGTGAACTCTAACTTACTAGCACCCACTTTTTCTTTTAACTCTTCAAAGTACTGCTTTTCTAGTTCAAACTCTGTCTCAATAACAACCCTTACTCGGTCATTTCTTTTTAGTCCAGCTTTTTTACGCAAGGCTTGTATTCTCCTAATAATCTCTCTTGCAAAGCCTTCCTGCTCAAGGCTTGGGGTTAGGGTTGTGTCTATCTCAACCTTGGTCTTGCCCTTGTTCACCAAGAGCTTCTTAAAATTGGTCTGCTTCTTAACCAGCTCCTCTGTCTTCTTCAACACATTAGGGTTATCAATAAATATCTCTGCTCTTGCAAGAGGCCACCTAACCCCTATGCCTTTTTCTTCTCTCTTAGCAAGTATTAGGCTTATAGCTTCTTTTGCAACTCTTACCTCTTCCTCAACACTGGGGTTTATCATTTTTTCATTATGAGCAGGCCAGCTACACAAGTGCACAGACTCCTCTTTCAATCCATACTCATTCTTGAGATTCTGATAAATTGCTTCTGTAATAAAAGGAAGATTAGGAGCAAGTATCTTAACAATATTAATCAGGCATTCAAACAAGGCATTAACCACTAGTTGCTTGTCCTTCTTATCCCTTACAAACTGGATGTAATCTCTGGATAAGTCAAGGAATAAGTCTCCTATCAGAGGAGTGAGTTCGTTCAGCAAATATTTTTCTTGTCTTTCCTCCACTTCCTTCATGATTGAGTAAAGCCTTGAAAGAATATACTTTTCCTCTAGACCTATCTTCCTAGTATCAATCTTTTCAGGCTTAAGCTTATAAGTAGTGGTAAGGTCAATTAGATAATTATGGACATTCCATAATACTTGGAGATTCTTAAACCTGAGCTTGGCTTCCTCCCATGAGAAGTTCATATCAACTCCTGGTTTGGTCTCACCCATATAATACCTAAGAGTATCTGCTCCGTGCTTATCAATCAGCTCATAAGGAGAAATAATATTACCCAGACTCTTACTCATCTTTTGTCCCTCAACATCTGTGAGCATCCCATGCATATAAACAGCCTTAAAACTAGGTTTCTTAAGAGCTATCATGCTAGCCACCATTAACAGGTTGAACCAGCCTCTTACCTGCTCTTTTGCTTCAAGAATAAAGTCTGCTGGAAAAAATCTCTTAAACAAGTCAGTTCTTTGAGGATAATAAAGACAGCTCCAACTAGCACTGCCTGCATCAATCCATACATCCATGATGTCAGGAATCCTCTTCATAACACCTCCGCATTTGCACTTAAAAGTAACCTTGTCAATCCAGGGCTTGTGCAGGTTATCAGGCACTTCACCTGCTCTTTTCTTAAGCTCATCAGCACTCCCTATTACTTCATAAGCCTTGCATTTATTACACCTCCAGATAGGCACGGGAGTACCCCAATACCTCTGCTTGGTAATGCTATTATCACGCAAGTTATCAAGCCAGGAATGAAAGGCATTCTGACCAGCTTTAGGCACCCAATAGATTTCTTGGTTAGCCTTTATCATCTCCTCTTTTAAATCCTCTACTTTAAAGAACCACTGCTTAGTCTTTCTAAAAACAACAGCTGTTGAGCAGCGCTCGCAATGAGGATAATCATGCTTTACCTTTGTAACAGCAATAAGCACACCATTCTTTTTCAGCTCTTCAGTGAATTTCTTATCATCCTTTCTAGCTTCAAGACCTGCGAACTTACCAGCTTCTTTTGGAAACACTCCGTGCTCATCAAGATTGTTGAAAGGAGGAATATTATTCTTATAACCCACCTCATAGTCCTCTGGTCCGCACCCAGGAGCACAATGAACAAGCCCAGTACCTGAACTAACATCAACATACTCTGTTGATAATACTACTGTGTGTACCTTTGGATGCTTCTTCTTAAGCTCCTTATAAAAAGGCAACTTGTTATTCCAGGGATGCTCGTACTCAAGGCCTTCAAGCTTTGAGCCCTTGAACTCTTCAAGTATCTTGAACTTCTTATTAGCAACTCCTTGTATAAACACGCCTGCAAGTGCTTTAGCAACAATCAACTTCTCTTTGCCAACCTCTACTTTTACATAATCAATATCAGGATTAACCATTATAGCAAGGTTGAACACAATAGTCCAAGGAGTAGTGGTCCAAATAATTAAGTACTCGTCCTCTTTTGCTTTAACCTTGAACTTCATAAAGATGCTATCATCCTCTATCTCTTGGTAATCACACTCATGCTTGGCCATTGCAGTGGCACAGTTAGGACACCAAGTCATGGTCTTCTCTCCCTCATACAAGCGTCCTTGTTCCTCTGCTTTTTTAACCAGGAACCACTCTGCCTCTATGAACTCATTCTTGATAGGCAGATAAGCATTCTTGTAATCCATCCAAACGCCTAGGCGCCAAAGGTCTTTGTTCATGAGCTCTGCTTTTTCTGATGAGAACTTGATGCACTCCTTGATAAAGTTCGCAACACCAAACTTCTCAATATCCTCTTTCATCTTAAGCTTGTGCAAAGCCATAACCTTCCGAGCAGTAGGTAAACCATGCATGTCATAACCAGCCCTGTCCCACACATCAAAGCCTTTCATGCGCTTATAACGCATAGCCAAGTCTTTCATAGAATTATTCCAGGCATGAGCAATGTGTAGCTTACCAGATGTATAAGGAGGACCTTGGAGAAAATAAAAAGGCTTACCCCTCTTATTCTTATCCTTAACCTTCTGATAAATATTTTTATTTTCCCAGAGCTTTAAAACCTGGGCTTCTACTTCCTTGAAGTCATAAGGTTTTCCCATTTTTTCCTCTTGTTTATTATTTGTGTTTTGAATGATTTATAATGTTTTCTATGGGAAAGTCCGCATTCGCGAACTTTCTCATTTCATCGGCTCGATTTTTACATCGGGCCGCTACTATCATAATAATCCCTGCCAGCTCAGATAGACAGAACTGGCTGCTTACATAATAATTATAATGATAGAAATAACAAAAATCCACAAAAATGCGAATTTTTGGAATGTTAAAAGACGATTAGCTATTTTAGTCCTAGAATCGTCTTTTCCCATAAGACTAGCAATGATGATGCTCTTTTCAATGATTCTAATGCTAGTCATGAATTGTTGAGAGGGGGGGATTTATAAAGTTTACTCTATAAACTAATAAAAAACTATATAAAGCTGGGTTTAATCTTTGAGCTTACCAGGTGAGCAATCATGTACGACGTCATAATCATTGGCGCAGGCTTTGCAGGCTACTCTGCTGCACTTTATGCTGCCAGGTATAATCTTAAGACTCTTATTATTGCCAAGGTGCCTGGTGGTGCTATTGTTGTTTCTAATGAGGTTGAGAATTATCCTGGTTTTAAGAAGATAACAGGCTTGGAGTTGATGAACAAGTTTGAGGAGCACGCCAAGGCTTTTGGTGCAGAGTTAGTGGTTGATGAAGTGATTGGTATTATCAAGCAGGATAAGGTTTTTAAGGTTGAGACCAAGCAGAACAAGGTGTACAAAGGTAAAACTGTTATTCTTGGAATGGGCACTGACAGGAAAAAGCTGGGAGTACGTGGTTCTAATGAGTTCGAAGGTAAAGGAGTGCATTACTGTGCTATTTGTGATGCTGTTTTTTATAAGGGTAAAATAGTTGCAGTGGTTGGAGGTAGTAGCTCTGCTGCTCATGCAGCTATTCTTTTGAGCAAGCTTGCAAAACAAGTATACATTATCTATAGAAGAGAGAAGCTAAGAAGCGAGCCCATCCTAGCTAAGCAGATAGAAGAGACAAATAATATTGATGTCATATACAAAACCAACATTGTAGGGATTAAAGGCTCTAAGTTTGTTGAAAAAGCAGTCCTTGACACGGAGTACAAAGGTAAGAAAGAGTTAAAGCTTGATGGAGTATTTGTAGAGATTGGTAGTGTGCCTAGCTCTGCAATTGCAAAGGAACTGGGTGTAAAACTGACTGAAAGCAGGAATATAATTATTAATGAGAGCTGTGAAACCAATGTAAAAGGTGTTTTTGCTGCGGGTGATGTTACTAACGTTGTGCTTAAGCAAGGAGTTGTTGCTGCTAGCCAAGGAGCCATAGCTGCTACTAGTGCTTATGCATATATAACTGGAAGAAGAGTAGGAGAGCCTTGGTAAAATACTATTCTTTTAATTACTTCTTAATATTTATGTTGCATTATAATAATCTTTTTAAATAATGGATTAAAGAAAAAATATGTATTTTATCTAATTAAGGGGTGATGCAATGATTACAGAACTTAATCAGGAGAATTTTGAAGAGAAAACAAAGAAAGGCAAAGCAATCATTGACTTTTATGCTGAGTGGTGCGGTCCATGCCATATAATAAAGCCAATCCTTGAGAAGATGAGCACTGAGAACAAGGATATAGATTTCTATGAAATCAATGTTGACAATAACCAAAAAGCAGCCTCTATTTATGTTGTTAGAAGCATTCCCACCCTGATTTTTCTAAAAAACGGTAAAGAGGTTCACAGAGTCATAGGGGTTCTACAAGAGGATGAGTTCAAAGAAAAGATAGAAGAGGTTTTTAAGTAAAGTTTATATATTCTGTTGTATCTCTTTTTTCTACTATGGAAGAAGAAAAATCAATTATTGAGGATTATGTGGGTAATTTGAATCTTAACATTTGTAACAAGAGATTAATTGACGAGGTTAAAGAGAGGATAAAATGGACAGAATATACTTATAAAGAAATTGCAAGATTCTCTGGTTTGCCTAAGGAAAGATTGCATTTCCTTTTGTATGAAGCTAAAAATCCTAAGATTTACAAGGAAGAATTAGAAGTCCTTACGCTTGCGTTGGGTGTGGGCACTGAAAGGGTTTTAGGTCTTCCTTATTTAAGTGATCGTATTTTAATAATGCAAGAATACGCTTTTATGGTGCAAAAAGGAGAGCTTCCTGGCTCAGTAAAACCTTATGAAGATAAACCTTTGTTTAATCCAAAGGACAGGTGTTATTCAGAACATCTTGTTTCAATTGATAACCGGCTTTATGTTCTTGCTGTTCCTGAAAAATATGAACATTTTTATCCTGATGATATGCGATTAAGACTATTCACACTCTCTATTAGAAAATGTTTAGATAAGTATGAATCATTAAGAAACTAATACTTTGTTTGTTTAACCAAAACTTTTTAATACTACTCTGTGTTTTTTCTAGTTAAAATGTTTATTCACAACATCAACCCAGTTCTTGTATCTATTGGTCCTTTTGAGATAAGATACTATGGATTGGTATATGCGGTTGGCTTTCTGGTGAGTTATTTCCTGCTTAGATGGATTGCCAAGAAGAAAAAGATAAAGAATTTAACTCCTGATAGAGCAGACATCTTAATACTATATCTCATTTTAGGAGCAATTATTGGAGCAAGAGTTTTGCTGTTTGTTTTTTATCAACCCTTAACCTTTATTACTGATCCTTTGGAAGTGTTAAGAATATGGACTGGAGGCATGAGTTTCCACGGTGGATTAATTGGAGCAGTAATTGCTGGTCTGCTCTTCTGCAAGAAGTACAAGGTTAATTTTTACAAGCTAGGAGACTTTTTGGTGATGCCCCTTGCTTTTTTCTTATTCATAGGCAGAATTGCTAATTTTGTCAATGGAGAGCTTGTAGGCATAAAGACTAGTGTGCCTTGGTGTGTTGTTTTTAAAAATTATGATGGGTGCAGGCATCCCAGCCAGTTGTATGAAGCATTAAAGAACCTGTTTATCTTCTTTGCACTCTACTTTATGTATACTAAGAAGAGCCTGAAGAAGAAGTTAAAAGACGGGGTAATATTCTGGAGCTTTGTGATTATGTACGGTTTACTAAGGTTTATCATTACCTTCTGGCGCGATGACCCAATATTCTTAGGTTTAAGCGGAGGACAGTACTTATCCTTACTAATGGTGCTGATGGGTGCTTTTTTCTTGTTCAAAATAAAAAGAAATAAAAACACTAAAAACAATACTAAGGTAAAAGAGAGGTAAAATACTGATAATATGAAAAAAAACAAGATTAACTGGGATGAGGTTGATGGTGTTTTTCTGAGGAAAAAATACTTTCAACTTCTGAATATGGTCTTGTTATTTGGGGTGTTGGTTGTATTCATATTTCTTTATGTTAGCAACCTGGTTACTTTTTTCAGGGTATATGCTGAGACAGGCATAGTAAGATTATTTGTTTTAAAGGTTATTGTCTCTATCATAATAATTTGCTTTGTAATACACTTAGGGTATAAAACATTTATGCAAAAAAAACCCCAGTTCATTAAATCAATCCTATTTGCTGGCTTGGTCTTTGTGTACGAGTATTTCTTGTTTTTTTATACAAGAATAATCCTAAGAATTCATTTGGACTCAGACTTAACAAGCCTAATCTCAATACATGCACTGCTCGTACTATTATTAATAAGTCAACTAATTTATTCTACAAACAAATTATTAAGTCAAAGAAAAAGAAGCTGAACAACTCTTAACAGGCGGGTGTAAGATGCATAAACCAATAATTATTATTAACTTCAAGACTTATCCGAGCAGCACAGGCATCAATGCTGTGAGACTTGCAAAGATATGTGAAAAAGTTGCTTTTGAAACAGGAGAGGATATAAGAGTAGCTGTTGCTGCACCAGATATTCATCCTATTAGCTGGGTGGTTAGCATTCCAGTATATGCAGAGCACGTAGACCCTTATCCTCCTGGAAGACATACAGGCAGTGTGCTTCCAGAAACAGTCAAAGCAGCAGGAGCCGCAGGTACCTTACTCAACCACTCAGAGCATAGGCTTGGAAATAAAGAATTGGAAGAAAGTATTAGAAGAGCTTCTAAGCTAAGCCTTGTGACTGTTGTGTGCGCTGACACTCCTAGCAGAGCAGAAGAAATTGCGAACATGAAACCAGACTTTATAGCAGTTGAGCCACCAGAGCTGATAGGAGGAGATATTAGTGTGAGCAAGGCAGAGCCAGAGATAATAACCAGGAGTGTTGAGCTAGTAAAGCATAAGCACAACATAAGCTTGTTGGTAGGAGCAGGTATTAAGAGCAGAGAGGATGTTGTTAAAGCCTTGGAGCTAGGAGCAGATGGTGTTCTGATAGCTTCAGGTATTGATAAAGCAGAAGATCCAGAGCAGGCCTTGAGGGATTTATTACCTTAAAATTAACTCATCTTATTTTTTATTCTCCGTTACTTCACATTGACTTGTATTTTTTGGAGTGGACCATACCCGAATTGTTCCCACTCAGTCTCATCACAATCCACGTCTTTTTTACAAATATATACATTATAGATATAAGTATCTTTAGGGACTTCTTTGGAGGTTTTTAGACCCACACGAATAGATGTTTTTTCATTGTTCTCAACAGGGTAAGGTCCCCTGATGAATATTGGTTCTGGTTTTTCTCCTAAGTAAGTGTAATCATCGAATTCCAAGCTGATATAAAAATCTGTTGTGGCTTCTAACTCATTCCTAATACCAACTCCGAACTCAGCAAGCTCACCTCTATTACAAGTCTTGTGTCCAGGAAACACTGCAACCAGCTCTCCACTATCAAGGGCTTTTTTTAACTGCTCTTCATAATATTTATTAACAGTAGTATCCCATTTATCAGCGTAAATAACAAAATCACTTATGAGCTTGATACCTATGCCTAGGAGAACCAGGCATATTATCATTACAACAAGAAAATTAATGCTTAGTTGAAAACTTGCTTTTTTATTCATAATAAAAACCTTTCAGATTAATACTAAAATATAATATAATACTAAATTTAAGGAACAATAATCATTAGCTTGGTTAAGCGGTCCTTAAGAGCAGCCCTGTAAACAACCTGCTCGCTTCTCTCAATTGCAGTGTAAGTATAATCATAGTTGAAGCTAAGGTCTTTTTCTGATTCTACCATGGTTTGAGCAAGAGAGATATCAAGTTCTTCCTCAAACATGTCTCCTACATTAATAAGTTTATAATTAATATCTTTTTCACCTATGAGCTCATTTACGCTTAACACCTGGATGTTGGTAAAAGTAACACCATCAACAACATCAGAGTCTATGTTCTTAAGCTTTAACCTTATATTAATCTTGTCTTTGCTAGTATCAAAGGGCTGGTTAAGAGTGGTGACAATTTCTGCTTGAAACCCTCCTCTAATATCAATATCACTACGATAACTAGGAGTATTCACAATTGCAGGGTCAACTCCTACTATGCACTTATTATTCTCACACCTGTACTCAGCATACTTTGCCTCTACCTCTTTTGGACCTCTATAAGTCTCCACAGTATAAGTTACTTTGCCTTCGCATTTACCACAGTCCTGAGGGCACATGCATTTATTTTCTCCAGCATCTTCTTCACAGTTAGCATTTGGACAGCAATCAGGCTTTACATTAGTAACACACTTACCATCCTTGCACCTACCAAGCAAACAAGGATTGCCAGTAAGACACTCACTACTACTAGTACACTCTGTTTTTTCACCACAACTAGTAATAAAGAAAATGCTAAATAATAAGAGACTAATCAATACTAAGTTCCAGCCCTTCATCTTAAACTCAGCTATTTTGTTAAAAAATTATATTCTCTCACCAAGATTATCATAAAGAGTACTAATAGGATTGCTCCTGCTACTAGCACTGATAATCCATAAATCAGGTTCTCATTCAGACTAATCATTTTATAAAAGCCCAGAGCCATGATACCAACACCAAGCCACAAGAACTTGTCCAGTACCAACTTCATAATATCAAACTCTTCTTCATGAGTCATGTGTCTCTTCATCTTCTTTTTTGCCATGAGTACCACCCCTTATACCACCACATTCACAAATAATTGCTGAGAAACAGCTTCCTCAAGCTTTACAAGTCCTTGAGTATCAACTGGCCCAGCAGCTATAGAGCAAATATATGTGCCTCTTAGAACAGCACTATTCACACCAAGGATTGCCCTGTACCCTCCGTCTGTTCCACGAGAGATTACTTGTGAAGGAGATGCTAGAGTCATATCAGGGTCAGTACTTGTTAAGGTGAGTTGGGTACCTGCAGAGTCCACACAGGATACAAGCGCAAGACCAACAGAGTCTTCACCAAAATCACTATTGTAAACGCTTACAACAAGCTTGGCGCTCCTGCCTGCTTTCACAGTGATGTCAGAAAAGTCAAAGACCAATGGATTGACTGAATCTGCATGCACAGGCAAATCTGTTCTGTCAATAAGACCACCTAGCTTGCTTTCTCCACCCTTAAAGAGGTTGGTGATAAAACTCATAGCCAAGCCCAGAATAGCCAAGGCTATTATTAACACAACAATCGCATTAATACCTAGTTGCATAGAAGCTTTCTTCATTATTAACACCTCTCTTTTAATATTTGTATTAATTCAACTATTACACTCTACACTGAGATTTTAGGTATTTAAAGGTTTCGAAAAAAACCAAAACTTCATATAACACTTATTGTTTCTTTTATTTAATGAAAGAACAAACCCTTGTATTCATTAAGCCAGACCATGTGAAGTTAGCAGATAAGATACTTGAAGAACTGGATGAGCTGGGAACACGTTTACAAACCGTAAAAGTAGATTGTGTTCCTAAGCAGGTTATTGAGAACCATTACGCTATACACAAAGGCAAGTCTTTCTATGACTATTTGGTTGGTTCCTTTGTGGGCAGACCAATTGTGCTAGCTGTTTATGAGGGGGAGGGTATTGTTGAAAAAATCATTGCTGTATCAGGTGCCACAGACCCTGCAAAAGCAGAGAAAGGAACTATCCGAACCAAGTATAGCAATGATTCATTAGAAATAGCCATGGCTGAGAAAAGGCCTGTTAAGAATGTTATTCACAGAGCAGATTCACCAGAGTCAGCATTGTATGAGATGAAGGTATGGGAGGCTTATCTTAAGCCTGATAATCCTCATAAGTAATCCTTGGAAACAGTAAGCTTTATAAAGAGTCACCTTATCCTAAGATTTGGTTTAGAGGTTCTGTAAGCAAGTATCATATTCATATTTATGAACTGAGAGGTTTACAATGAGGGTTTCAAAACAAGAACTGGTAAGTGCTCTGGCAAAAGAGCTTAAGCCAATACTACATAAGCCTGAATGGGCTGATTTTGTAAAAACAGGAATGCATAAAGAGAGGCCGCCTGTTGATGCTGACTGGTGGTATATGAGAGCTGGAAGTATATTATTAAAAATCCATAGATTAGGTCCTATAGGGGTTTCAAAGCTAAGAACCAAGTATGGAGGCAGAAAGAACAGAGGTGTAAGGCCTGAGAAGTTCTATAAAGGCTCTGGAAGCATTATAAGGAAGCTTTTACAACATTTGGAAAGTGTTGGTTTGTTAAAGCAAGAGACCAAGGGAGTGCATAAGGGAAGAGTGCTCACACCCAAAGCAGTTTCATTAATAGCTCAGACAACTAAGAAGATTGACAAGGCTAGACCCATGCCTAAGCTTAAACAAATGCCAAAGGCTGAGATTAAAGAAGAGAAGCCTAAGCCTGAAAAAAAGGCAAAAGAAAAAAAGGAAGAAGCTAAGGAGCATGATAAACCAGAAGTAAAAAAGTAAGGTGTAAAGAAAGAGAAGAGTAAAAAGGAAGAGCAAAAGGAAGAAATAAAAGAAAGAAAATAAATAATAACTATGCTCGCTCGCTAAAAGCTCGTGAGGGAAAAAGAAAATGTCACGCTACAAGCCAAGAGCAAAGAAGAAGAGACTGTTGAAGAAGAAGGAGCAGACCAAATGGGCTCCTTTCTGGACAGTTCCTAAGATTTATGGTAAGAACAGAAGGATTCATCCTGGCAGACACACTGTTGTTAAGAGGAGTTGGAGAAGAACCAAGACAAAGGCATAAGAGGATAAGAGATGGCTAAGAAGAAAGAATCTAAGGTGAAGCTGGAAAGAAGTTATAATATTCCTCTTAGAAAGAGGTATGTGCATGCTGCTAAGCATAAGAGGACTCCTAAGGCTGTTAGAGCAGTAAGAGAGTTTCTTAAAAAGCATATGAAAACAGAACAAGTAAGGCTTGGCATGCATCTTAATGAGCACTTATGGAAGCATGGCATAAAAAACCCTCCTCATCATGTCAAGGTTCACGCGATTAAAGAAGAGGATGTTGTTAAGGCAGAGCTGGAAGGCTTTGAGTTCAAAGAAGCAGTAAAAGCAGAGCCTAAGAAGAAAGAGCCTAAGACTGTTAAAGACAAATTAGCTGCTAAGCTAGGAGTAAAAGAGGAGTTAGTAAAAGATGAGAAGAAAGAAGAGGAGGAGGAAGAGAAAAAGCCTGAAGAAAAGACAACAGAATCAAGCAGCAAAGCTGCTGATCCAAAAAATCAAAAAGATTTTTTGAAATCAGAAAAAGATTCTGAGCCCGCGAAAAAAACGCAGAAGCCTGAAGCTAAAAAAGAGCCTGAGAAGAAAGAAGAGAAAAAGATAGAAGAAAAGAAACCTGAATCAAAGAAATAATTTTTTCTAAAAATCAATCCTAAACTCTTTGCCATGTTCTTTAAACCCGAATTTTAAGTATAACTCATGCACTTTTGGCTTTGTATACCTACTAGTACATACTAATTTATAACAACCCTTTTCTTTTGCTTGTTTTATCAAATGCTTAACTATCTTAGAGCCTAATCCTTTGCCTCTCTCTGATTCATCAACAAAAACATCTTCCATTAATCCATAAGGCTCTTTATGTAGCTCATTCTTTATTATATAGAGGTAAGCCCTTGCAACTTCTTTACCATCATCTTCAATATAGAACTTAATACTCTTACCAATTATTTCTTTCTCCTTAATATCCATAGTTAACTCCTCAAAACTGACTCACTTAGAAGCCATTGCCAATACGTTCTTCAAAACATCATCTAAGCCGACAAACAAGTTTCTCTCAGTACTCTTAGAAGTTATTGGCTTGCCCTTTACCAGTGCCTTTGCATGAAGCTCGTACTTCTCGCTACCCTCAGTCTTGTGCACAATCTTCAAAGTCACTGTAATGCTCTCAAACCCAGAAACAGTGTCACTCATCTTCCTGGCATAGCTTCCCACAATCTTCTTTACAACTACTAATTCTCCTCTTTCTATTTCCTTAAAACCAACCAGGGTAATATTACCGCCGAGTTCTATCACTGCAAAACCCCCTTTTTCAAAGCTCTAGAAAGTGAAAGGTTTTTAAATAGTTTGTGGAAAAAGAATATATACAAAACCTTTATAAATACACACCTACTTTCTCGTCTTATCAGGGATGTGGGCGTGGCTTGCCTGAATCTGAAATATATATTATAATAATGGAGGCTAACCTAAAATGGGTATGTATAAACATATAAGAGAGCTCTGGAAAAAACCCAAGAAAAACCTTGGAGAGGTCCAGAGGAAAAGACTTATTCTTTGGAGAAAACAACCAGTTACTGTTAGGATTGAGAAACCCACAAGGCTTGATAGGGCTAGAAGCCTTGGATACAAGGCAAAGCAAGGCTTTGTATTAATAAGGCAAAGAGTTGGCCGTGGAGGTAGAATGAGGCCTAAGCCTGGCAGAAGAAGGCCCAAGACTTCTAGGAGAAGAAAGATTGTTAAGAAGAACTATCAATGGGTTGCAGAGGGAAGAGCAGTCAAGAAGTACACCAATTGTGAGGTGCTTAACTCCTACTATGTTGGACAGGATGGTAAGCATTACTGGTATGAAGTAATCCTTATAGATAGAGACCATCCTAACATTAAGAAAGACTTAGTTCTTAAAAGGATTGCAAAGCAGAGAGGCAGGGTTCATAGAGGATTAACAAGTGCTGGTAAGAAGAGCAGAGGCTTAAGAAGGAAGGGTAAGGGTGCTGAGAAGATTAGATAGGCGTTCAAAAATTAGTGCCTGCTTCGGCTCTATTACTTTTTCAGATGGCTCCGTATCCCCGGATGGGGCATCCCCCTACTTCGCTTTGATTGTTTAGAAGATTGTGCCTTCGCAAATTGGCACTACTAATTTTTAGAACTCACTCCTCCTTAGCAGCAGGCCTGTCAACAAACAATAGATGTTTTTCTTTTCCTTCTAGTTCTGAGATTATTCTTCTAACTATGGTTGTTACTGGGTCTGGCATTAGTTTTACTCTTTTCCTTATATCTGAGAAGTCTTTGAAGGGTTCTGCTTTGCGCTCAGTAACAATCTCCCACATGTGCTTCTTGCCTACTCCTGGGAGTAATTCTAAGATGTGCATTCTAGTGCTTATGGGTTGGGCTTTGTTAAAGAACTCAACAAACTTTGACTCTTGTTTTTTTACCAGGTCCTCTACTACGTGCTTTAGCTCTGATTTGGCTGTGTGAGTCAATTTATTAGCATTTATTTTGCCATTAATATGATGAATCTTATCCCTCTTAGAATCGCCTATGTATACTTCTTCATATGGTTGGAGGAATATTCCTTTTCTTGGAACTAGTTCTAGGAGTGTAAAGTTCTCTTTACCAATGGCCTGCACAATAGGTGTTTTCAAATGCATGGGCCTATTATCAAAGGGATAGCCATGCTGCAAGAAGTCCAGCACTACAGCTTCCTCTTCCTTTTTTCTCTGAATCATTGATACACCCCTAACTACTTCAAATTCGCCTATAAATCCCCTCCTCTCATAATAGGCGGTAATTACTCTTATTTAAAGTTTTTTAATTATTTGAGTAGTGAACAAAAGAATAAAAGAAAAAAAGGTCTAATCTACCCACTCAACATTCTTGAACTTGTACTTGGTCGCTATAAGAATCCAGTCAATAAGCCACCAAATACCCAATCCTCCTAAGGTTATTAGCTTTAGGATTCCCCAACCTACCTGGCCCATCATAAATCTATCAACACCTAGACCTCCGAACAGTATTGACATAACAAGGGTTAATACCCAGTTCATTTTTCTTGTTGCCATACACCTTCACCCCCCCAAAGGTTTTACTTTTTCTTCTCAGGAAGATACTTTGAAACTGCATCAGTAATCTTTTTCAGGTTCTCATTGGTTACTGGCAATGAGTAGCCTTGCATTATCACTTTTAGTTCTGAAACACTACCAGGCATCATGTCAATGATTTTGTTAATATGAATGTCTTTTAGTCTTGGAATGTTCAGTTTTTCAAGCTTGGTAAAGAGTTCTTCTGCTTGTTTTGGTTTTAGAATAGAGAACTCGTTCGCATATTCCTCTGTTTTGTTGCCTCTAAAGCTTAGCTCTCCATCACGCTTCTTAATACTGGCCAGCTCCTCTCTAAGAACAGATATGTTTATTGATTTTTTCTCAATAACCTCTGGTTTTGCCATACTAACACCTCTTCATATGCACAGGATGAACCACTATTTTCTTATGTTTTCTAAACTCCTTTATAACAACCTCATAACACGAACCAAGCTTCTTACTAACAACACCTGTCTTTCCTATGAACTTGGGATGAAATAAGCCTTTCTGGACAATAGAATCAGCTTTTAACACCACTCTTTCACCTGGCTTGTACTCCTCCAAGTACTTTCTGAGACTAAGCTTGCCTTTAATTCTTTTAGCTCTTTTCAGCTTATGCCTGGTCTTTCTTCGGCTACCACCAATTCTCTGAACCATAAGAACTTGCGAATAGTAAAGAGTTTTTAAAGCTATCTGTTTTTAAGTATTTTTAATTAAGCCTGGGCCATAGAAGCGGAGACCCCAATGTACGATTTCACAAATATAGCTAGGTGTTAATCCTCTTTTTTTTGTTTTTAAATTAATGAAATCCTCTTTCTTAATCCTCTCTTCTTTTAAAGCCTCTATTACGCCTTTATTTGCAAGTTTTTTTAAATTTCCTTCCAAATCTGTTTGGGTTAATTCAGGAAAGATTTTTTCCATGTTTTCCTTTACATCTTTCTTCTGGGTTATGGCGTAGTTTGCTGCTCCTGCTACGAACTGGAGCCCTTTTGGTGTGCTTGTGGGCTTAACCTTTTTTTCTGCATACAAAGCTAGCACTGGATACGCAAGATTTACGCTTCTAAGCTCTTCTCTTATAGTCCTTTGCTTTACCAGCCATGCAACCATCTCTTGGGTGGTTATGAATACAGGAGCTTGTTTTATGAGGTCAGAGTGTTTTTCAGCCCAGCTCTTTCCAGAAGCCACATTTACAAAAAAGTGGTAGAGCTCCTTATTCTCAATCTTACTACCTTTGTAAAGTGCAATCACATAAAAAACTCTTGAATGCACTGCCCTCTCTGGCTTGTTCTCATCAATCCATTTAAGAACATCAAGGGCATTATGGTAATCTGTAAATTCTGGTGCTCTGTGCAGCCACTCATTATTTTTGTAGTACTCCTCAGCGCTCCTTTCAATAGCCTTGGATATACTAACACTTTTCATAGCCCTATTAAAAATATTCAATATGTCTGTTTTTTCTATATGTATCCCTTTGGCTGCAACCAATTCAGTGATTTCATCACGCTTAAGGATTCTTACAATATAATCCTGCAGAACTGCTTCTCCCAGACCAACAGCATCTATTAATTCAAACCCTGAAATATCTTTTAAACATTGCTTAACAATTGCTTCTTTTTGTAATAAGGCCTCCATTTCTCTGTACACTCCTTCTGAAACCAGAACCTGTCTACCTCCTCTTACGCCCCTTACAGGAGCAGTTACTCTCTCCTTTCTTTTCCTTTTTTCTAACCCATTATTAAGGAATAACATGTCTAGTTCTTTGAGCCCCACATTCAGTCCCTTACCAATATTAGCTAAAGAGTACCATCTTTGGTTTCCCTCAGTAGCCAGTCTGAGCAAGGAGTTTACATCAAGAGGAGCATCACCTATTTCTTCCTCTGTGGCTATTAATTCAAAGCTTCCTGTTGCTGTGTCAAATTCTGTTTTTATAACCTTTTCTTCAACTAATTTTTGCACAGAATACTTCTCTGAGAGGTCTGCTTTTAATTCTAAAAAGCGAGTTATGTCTTCTTCTGAGAACCTTGGCTCATAATAATCTCTTTCCTTAGAAACATTAACTCCTATCTTCATTCTATGTGCAAGGATATAAATATCCTGAGGTCTAAAGCCTGTTGCACTGGCAACATGGTTTGCATCATGGATTCTTCCTTCTAAATCTCTTTTTCTTGCCATTTTTTATACTCCTCACTTGATTTATATTTTTCAAGAAGATTATCAACTTTTAGTAATTCATAAAACTTTGGTGTAAATTCAAGTATTTTTCTCCTTCCTTCAGGAGTTATTACTAGCCCTTCTTTTTTCAAATTTATGATACGATCACTCAGTTGCCTGTAAGTTAATTCTTTATATTGTTCTTGTTTTTTAAGTTCTTCATTTAATTCTAAAGGATTCATGCTTCCCTCATGTTCTGCCATTATCAAAAGAATATCTAAACCACTTACTTTAGTAGTAGTTCTTTCTTTAAGCTCATCCTTAAAGGCCTTTTCTATATCACTACGGTTATATTTGGGAATAACCTCTTTAAATTTATCTTCTTTTATAGGAGGTTTTTCTTTTTTAAGGCTTGGTTCGTATTGTCTTAAAACTTCATTAACTTTATCTGTGAGCTTGGTTATGCCTCTGGCTGGGTGGGTTATGTATTTATGGGTAATTTTAAGACTTTGAAGTTTGGAATGAAAGCTTGATAGAGTTATATTTTTATATCTTTCTTGTTTTTTTAATTCTTCAAAAAGAGCTCTGGTATTTATTTCACTACCACGTAGATAAGTTAGGTAAAGTATGTCTGAAGCTTTTACTTTTGTTTTATCATCCTCTTTAAACTTATCCTTAAATGCTTCTTTGAATTCATTAAAGGCATATTCTTGAGCAGGTTTCTCGCCTCTTACCATTTCTTTTACAGGAATCTCTTCTTTTTCAACAGTTTTATAAGGTTTTCCAATCACCTCATAAATCTTATCACTAAGTTCTACTTGGCCTTCAGACGGATGTGTTATCCACCCAGACCTAGATAAATCCCCAATCTTTGCACGGATCTGTTTAGTCGTATAGGACATGTATTGTTCCTGTTGTTTGACATGCTTAATAAGAGATGCTGTACTCATTTTACCTTCATGCTCTAGTAATGGGTGAATTATATCAACAGGGCGAACCTTTGTTATGTGTTTTATCATGAACCTACCTTTCAATGCTTTTTCTAGTTCTTCACGATTATATTTGTCTGTGGGAGGCACTGTAGGAGGTACTGTTGGAGGCGTTGTAAGAGCCACCTTGCGTTTTTCTCTTCTTACTTCTTTGACAGGTTCTTCTTCTCTTATTGGAATGAACTCATAGGTAGTGTGCATCTCTGGTCTTACGAATATGTTTAGGTTATTAAAGTCTTTCTCAACTCTGTGCATCACTTGAACCAGTTTTTCTTGTTGTTCTCTTAGTTCTTTTACTGAAACCTTGTTTTTATTGTAGTTTAACACCAATGCTACTAAACTATCATTATTTACCTGGTTTAGGACGTGTTTTTTGTTTATTATTGGGGTTAGGGCTCCGCATACATGAGATATTATTTCTTGTTCTAACGGATTGTATTTCCCTTTGTTGTCGTATAATACTGGCAGGGTTACTATGAGTTTGCGATGAATTTCATCCTCTCCCAAACTTATTAAGAGCGGAATCTCGTTTTTATCATATCTATTCTTTATTTCTTCAAGTTTCTTTTTTGCACTTGTTGGATCTTCTTCTTCAAAAACTAGTTTGGCAAATTCATATTCTTCTTGAACTTTCTTCATATCTATACCCAAGGTTTCAATAGCATCTTTTTTGTTTTCTATTTCCTCAAATGCCTTTATTACTTTTCTGGCTTTTTCTATTTCTTTTTGCCTTTCCTTACTCTCTGCTTGTATTATCGCGTTTCTATATTTTTCTATGTTTTCTTTTTCTTTCTCATAAGTAGGGTTAAGGTCTTTAACCAAGAATACATATTCTTTAAGGGTATCTATGAATCCTTTTGATAAGTCATGAATAAAATAATGGACTTTTCTTGGCACATCTGCTTTTGAGACATCTCCTACAAGCAGATAATCAGCTATTCTTCCTTCTAAAGATACAATTACATTGTCTATGTTCAGGTTAGGCCTTAGGTCTTGGTCAAATAGTTTTCCTCCTACATGGGTGAGTACTGTGGTTTTGCTGTTTAGAAAGTTTTTTAGTAGGCCTGCTACCATACCATATCCTCGAGTATATATTTCATCGTTCACAATAAGTATTTTGTGATTTGGGTTTTTTGCACTATAATTATCCAGAGTTAGTGCTATTTCAAGGCTCTTGGCCATTAATTGTTGCTCAAAAGGGGCTCCTCTTTTTTGAAAGGTTTTATCGTCTAATGCTAGTAGCCTTATGCGTTTAGGAAGATTCTTTATAGCTTGATACACATTATTATAATTTTGTAGTTCGTCTTTGTTAATACAACTTTTATCTATGGCTTTATACAGCTCATGACCTCCTGCTGCTCCCATGGTCCACTGAGTAAGTAAGCCTTGGTCACTGACATCAACACAGCCCAATCCTAGGACATTATAGCGAACATCTTCTTTGGTTTCTTGGCTGAATAATCTCTCTACAAGGATTCCAGCGTTTTGATAGGATTCCTTGAAGTTAGGGTGCACGCCTACAAATACGAATTGCTTGTTTTTTAAGTCCTTTATTAGGTCACTAAAAGAAACAAAGTGTTTACCTAGGTGCTTTAGTATAGCATTTCTGCTAGTTAAAAGTCCTTTATCGCTTGAGGTTAGTAGTTCATAGTCTGATATCTTAATTTTTTCCCCCATATTACTACTCGAGAATGATGAATAATTTATATGTTTTTTGGTTTTTTTTGACGATAATAATAGTAATAATAAACACAGAAAAATATTTATAACTAAACCTCCATTACCTGTAACCATAATGAGCAAAAAAATATGCCCTAATCCTTATGAAAGACTGTGCTGGTGGCTAATCTTAATCATAATAGTACTCTTAATAATATTATTGTATTCTTGCAGAATAAGTTAAAGAAAAAATTAATATAATAAAGTTAGATAAATGAATTAAAAATGTAATTCTCTTTCCTTCTCAGCTAGCCCTGACTCTATTTTTTTGTTAAGCCATTCATTAAACTCTTCAGAAGGTGTCCCATAAACCCTTAACCTAAAATAGAAATCGCATTCTGCTGGTGAATTATGCTCAACACGCACTGTTGTTCCGATATGATATACTTTTTCATAGTTAGTTCGAGGATAATTTCCTTTTTCCATTACTAACGAACCCATACTAGAGAGTTCATTAAAAAGGCCTAGAATGTCTTTTCTCTTATCCACATTTAAAGAATATTCCAGTGTTTTAACCATTTTATCTCCTTCTTAAATAGTTACTACTATGAAGTTTATAAATTTTTTGGTTAAATTAAAGAAAATTATTATTAATAATATCACTTCTTCTCAGCAGGCTTTTCCTCGGCTTTCTTCTCACCAGGCTTGGCTTCTCCAGGCGCTCCATGGGCCGCTTCCTTTTCAGCTGGCAAGACCTCTTGGATTATGGGCATAGGTATCTCTGCTTCTTCAAGCCTCTTCTTAATCTCATGAGGTTCTTTACCCTCCATCTCAGCCAAAATAGCCTTTGCCTTTGTAAGGTATTCTTCTCTCTTCTTTTCAAGCTCTTCCTGTAACCTCTTTTTCTCCTCCTCAAGCTCCTTTAACTCAGCAGCACTAAGCTCAGTCTTCTCAGCCTTAATCTCCTTGTCAAACTTGCCCTCATCAACTGCTTTAAGAGCATCCCTGCCATGCATCTCCTCAACCTTAACACCCATGGAATTACACGTACCAATAATCTCCTTGACCTTGGCTTTCATGTCTTTACCACTCAGAGTATCCTCTTTCATCTTAGCAATCTTGATAATCTGCTCAATCTTAAGATCAGCAACATGCTCTAAAGGATTACCAGCAGCCTTCTTAATATCAGCCTCTTTTTTAATAAGCTCAGCAGCAGGAGGCGTGCCAACAGAAATAGAGAAATCCTTGGTATCAGTGTCAATAATAACCTTTACAGGCACCTGCATACCCTTAAAACCCTCAGTCTTTTTATTAATCTCAGCAACCACCTGTCCAATATTTACACCTTTAGGACCAAGCGCTGGTCCAAGCGGAGGCGCAGCTGTTGCCTTTCCTCCTTCCACAAGGGCCTCAACAGTCTCTTTAGCCATAGTATTCCCGAGAAAATATAAACGATTTATAAAGATTGTGGATATAAATTAACATAAAACCATGTTTCAAATCTAATAAACTTTTTATACTATTCCGTAGTCCTCACACGTATGGGTTTTGCATATAATGACTTAATCCCTGCAGCAATACTGCTTGATAATCCAGGAATAACCAGAGAAGAATTTGTTAATTTATTAGATAACACTCGCTCAGCTCCAATGGTTTTTAAGAAAGATTATGGAGAAAAAATAAGAAGAGCTCGATGGGATACTTATTATCCAAGATGGGAAGACAAGTTGTTTCACAGAGGATTACATGGTTTAGCAGGGTTATTGCATTTAGAACAAAAGCCTGCTTTTGAAGAGTTACAAAAATCAAAAAACGATGAGAACGGCCTGGAACTTCGCCCACCATTTCTTTCGGTTGTTCCTCATAAGAAAAATAATAAATGGCTCCCGCCCAAGTTCACAGTAACAGTTCATGAAAAATATGTTTTTTCTAAAATACATGAGAAGCACGAGGAATCTTGGCATAAGCTTCAGAAAGGTGAATTATTCAGTGATGCCTACTATCATATGTATCTTATGAGGGTAGAAGATATTATTAAAGAAAAACACACTCCCACTAAACGCTCTCGCAAATCAAGAGAAAAAGAATATCCTTCTCCTGAATATAATTATCATTTAAAAGTCAGATATGTTAGACCATTAGAAAAGACATACAGGTTCTCTTCATTAGATGAGTTAGTAAAAGCTCACCCTCAATTTCACTATGACTTTATGTATGATTTTTCCCAAGAAAGAGGGGCACTTTATGGAGGAGGGCTTTTTCAACTAGGTGATTTTTTATGGAAAAAGGTTGGTGATAAATACTATCTTGATAAGGAAACATTTAATAGAATACGTATTGGTATGGGTGCGGATTGGCGAGGTGGAAAAGGATACACTGATTTGATAATGACTGCTGAAGCAATAAGGAATAAAGCTTGGAAGCTCTTGGCTTATTGTGGACGTAGACATGTCTTAGATCTTTTCTTAAAGAAGTTTCCTGAGTCAAGTGCTAGACGAGATAAAGCAATCTGGGATGCTTATACCTCCTTAGCAGCTAGAAATAAGCAAATGACTCACACAGAATTCTTGCGATGGAGAATAACAGATCTTAAATTTTGATACAATTAATCCCTTGTTTTATTAGAACTATCACTTAGGCTACTTGTTGATCACTATAACTTTTAAATCTTTCATTCCTTAAAGGGTTCTTAAGTTTTTTTAATGCTTTAGCTTCTATTTGTCTTATCCTTTCCCTGGTTACTTTGTAATGCTCTCCAATTTCTTGAAGTACAAATACATTACTATCCTCAAGACCATAACGCATCTTAATAATATTAGCTTCTCTTTCATCTAGAGTTGTAAGGGCAGCATTAATTAATTTTCTTAAATCCGATTGTTGTGCTGAGTCCTCAGGAGAAATTACTTTTTCATCTTCAATAAAATATTCAAAAGGAATTGCCTCACCACCATTATTACCAATTTCTGTATCAAGAGATACAGGCTCCTGAGAATGTGCTTTGATTATTTTTTTTACAAATGTTTCTGATTTGCCCATTTTTTCAGCAATTTCATAAGTGGTTGGCTCTCTTCCTAATTCCTGAACTAATATTCTTGCAACCCAATTTACTTTAATAATTTGTTCGCTCACATGAACAGGCACTCTTATAATACGACCTTGATCAGCTATGGCTCTTGTTATGGACTGTCTTATCCACCAGACAACATAGGTTGTGAATCTATATCCCCTCCTAGGTTCATACTTTTCAGCACCTCTGAATGCTCCTGTGTTTCCTTCTTGTATTAAATCATGAAAACTTACGCCTCTTCCTATATACTTTTTAGCTATGCTTATTACCAAACGCAGGTTATTCGTTACAACATCCCATAATAACTTGTGCATTAAATCTTTATGGTATTCAATCTTATTCAGAGCAGTAACAAGCTCTTTATAAGGCATTCCTGCATCTTTTGTAAGGGTTTCTATTTCCTCTCTATATTTCTTACTTGTTTTTTTATGGTGTTTAAACTCTTCAACACGGTTTTTTAAGTTAGTTAAGAAAGCATCATAAACATTGTTTTTAAAACCAATTTTTTTAATAAGAACCGCTCTTCTGCCATAAAGCCATTTTCCTTTATGTTTATCCTCAATTTCAACTATTTTTTCAAGCAAGGATGTTACTTTTTTGGTTTCTACTTCAATCTTATCTTTGAAATAATCTTTATCAATAATGTCTTCTATGTTAAGCTCACCTGACTTCAAACCCTCTTTATAATTAGTAATCTGTTCTTGGAATCCGGGCATCTTAGAGATATATCCACTAATCCTTGTTCTATGCTTTTCAACATTGTGATAAATTTTTCTTAATTCTTCAAGAGTCAAGTACCTTGTAACATAAGGCTCTATATCTCGCTTATACAACCTAAAAGAGGGATCAGGAGTTTTCATAATATCTGAGAACTCTTTTCTTTTATCTGCTTCTGTACGTGAATCATAACTTTCCAAAATTTCATTCGTTTGCAAGTAATCCCTCCCAAAAGAAGAATGAATCTACTATAAATATATAAATTTTTTCAATAAAAATAAATGGATGAATATAATATAGAAATATAACTCTTATTTCTCCTCTTCCTCAGTTTCCCTTCTGATAACCCTTACAGCATCCATCTTTACAGTTATAGGAATAGGAACAGCTGCTTCTAATAATTCAACAACTACTTCTTCTTTTGCCCTGTCAATCCTGGTAATCTTGCACTTCTCTCTCTTAAAAGGACCGCTTATAATCTCAGCAATATCATTCTTCTGAATATTAACCTCTTTCTTGACCTGTTCTAACATATGCTCTATCTCAGAGTACTGGATGATATTAGGCAATAATCCTCTGGCATAAGGTACTCCGAAAGCTGCTTGTTCAGCATCACTCCTACTGCCTGCTTCTAGGAATATATATCCTCTCATACCATGCGGCCTTATAATAGAATAAACACCTAGTTTCTTTCTAGAAGCATTGCTTGTAACAAAATCCATAACCTGGTCTTCTCTATTAGCAGTTGTTCTAAGAGCATATATCTTGGCTTCAGGAGATTCTTCTGTTAGTTCTTCTTTCTCCTCTTTTGCTTCTTCTCCCTCTTCTTCCTTGTCCTTCTTTTTCTTTGATTTTCTTTTCTTAACCTTTATCAGGCTTAGCTCTTCTCCAATATCTTTTTCTGGTTCTGGCTCTTCTGCTCTTGCTTCTAATTCTGCCTTTTTCTCCTCTTCTTCCAGCT
>LSSJ01000028.1 GCA_001595785.1 Euryarchaeota archaeon SM23-78 | reverse complement strand
AAATATGGCTGTGGAAAGACCAAGAAAAAGGTTTTAGTCTTAAAGATAATTATTTCAGATATAGAGCACAAATGGACTTGATGGGCATAATAGACGGTCTTACCACAACCAATGAGTATCTAAGACAAAAATATTTGGAAAGTATGCCTGAGGGAAGTGAGAATAAAACTTTTATTCTTCCTAACTCAATAGACTTTGATTTATTTAAACCTTTTCCCAAAAAAGAAAATAAAAAGATAAGGATAGGTTGGGTAGCTTCTTCAAGCCATTTTAACGAGATATGGATAGTCAATAATGTTTTAGAAAAGTTATTCAAGAAGTATGGTGACAGCATAGTATTTGTTGAATTGGGCGATGTTCCTGATTTATTGAAAGTCTTTGAAGGTAAAATGGAATTTCATCCTTTTGCTGGTTTGTCAATCTATCCTTTAAAGTTTGCTTCACTTAATCTGGATATTGGCATATGCCCATTAGTAGATGATGAGTTCAATGGCTATAAGTCACAGCTTAAATGGAGTGAATACGCTGCATTGAAGATTCCTTCTGTGGTAACAGACACCAAACCTTATGAATGTGTAGAGGAAGGGATAACTGGATTTAAAGCTAAAGATGAAAATGAGTTTTTTGAGAAACTCTGTTTGCTCATTGAAAACAGGAAGTTAAGAGAAGATATGGCCAATAATGCCTTTGAAAAGAATTACAAGGATTTTAATTTAAAAACCAATGCCAAAAAATGGGTAGAGGCTTATGAAAGTTGTTATTCTGGGGTATGGCTCGATAGGAAAACGCCACGCTCAGAATCTTAAAAAATTAGGGCACGAGGTTATTCCTTTAGATTTGAATTACAAATTGAGGTTTGATGTGGATTGTGCTTTTATCTGCACTCCCACTCAATTCCACGTTAATCACGCAACAGAATATATAGAAAGAGGGATACCTGTGTTTATAGAAAAACCTCTAACCTACAATATGGAAGAATTGGAAAAGATTGAAAGTCTTGTTAAAAAACAACCCGTAATATCAATGGTAGGTTGCAATCTAAGATTCCACCCTTCACTGTTGAAAGCAAAGATAATAGCAAGTACAAGAAGGGTGATATATGCCAGAGCAGAAACAGGATACTACTTGCCTTTTTGGAGACAGGAAGATTATAGGAAATCCTACTCAGCTTCTGAATACGGTGGAATAGTTTTAGATGCCATACACGAACCAGACTATCTTTACTGGTTGTTTGGAGATATTAAAGACTTGAAAATGGTATGCGATAAAGTAAGCAACCTTGAGATTAAAAAAGAGGATATAGCGGAGATTGGCATTATATTTGAAAGTGGTTTATCAGCTTCTGTCCACTGCGACTACTTGATGAAAAACTACCACAGGAAACTTGACCTTTATATGCCTCACGAAGTTATATCCTTTAAAATACAACCGACCAACATAATGTATAAAAAAGAGGTTCAATACTTTCTTGATTGTGTGAAGGAAAGGAAAGAACCGATGAATAATATAAAGGAAGCAGGTTATGTCCTTAGTAAAATTCTTGAAGGTAGTGGCTATAATCCAAGCAAGGCTTACATCAACCAGACTGCCCCAGAAGATATTAAAGAAGATAGGTAATAAGACTATCTTGCAACACGTTATTGATAATGTTTCTAGGGCAAAATGGGTTGATGAAGTTGTTGTTGCTTCACCTCATAAGATACCAGATTATAAGGTGGAGGTCTGGGAAGATTTAGATGAAAATGATTTGCTTACTCGTTATTATCTCTCTGCTAAAGTTAATGAAGCAGATGTGATAGTTCGTATTACTTCAGATTGTCCCTTTATTGATTCTAATATTATAGATATGGCTATTACATATTATTTTAAAACATCTTTTCCTTATGTTTGTTTTGCTCCCGTTGATGGTCTTGATGTAGAAGTATTTTCATTTCGTTTATTAGAGGAGGCTTGGTATAACTCAAAGGGTGAATATGACAAAGAACACGTTACACCATATATGAAAAGAAAGACAAAACTGTCTATTGATACTAAAGAAGATTTAAGAAAAGCAAGGCAATGGTATGAATTTCTCAGATAAAACTATACTTATCACAGGTGGCACAGGTTCATTCGGTTCAAACTTCATTAGGCATTTTTTAAAACTTCATACACCAAAGAGAATCAGGATTTACTCCAGAGATGAACACGAACAGGATGCTTTACTTAATAACTCTCCTTATAGTGGCATATTAGATGGTTTTATTGGTGATGTCAGGGATTCTGTGAGGTTACACAGGGCAATGGAAGGAGTGGACATAGTTCTACATGCAGCAGCCTTAAAGAAAGTACAATCCTGTGAATATAATCCTTTTGAAACAATAAAAACTAATATCTTAGGGAGTATGAATGTAGTGGATGCAGCATTAGATATGGAAGTGGAAAAGGTATTAGCCATATCAACCGATAAAGCAGTTCATCCTTTAAATCTCTACGGTGCTACCAAGATGTGTATGGAAAAATTGATGGTAAATGCCAACAGTTACAGGGGAAAGAAAAAGACCAAGATATGCTGTATAAGGTATGGTAATGTTGCTGGTAGTCGTGGATCGGTAATTCCTATTTGGAAAGAACTTTTGAGAAAAGGGGAAGTCATACCAATCAGCAATGTACTTGCAACTCGTTTCTGGATTGATATGGAGGAGGCAATAGATTTTGTAATAGATTGTCTTGGATTAATGGATTACAACTATGGTGGTGAGATATTCATTCCTAAATTACCCTCTTTTAAATTAAAGGATTTATTTGATGCAATAAGGTCATCAAATACTCAATTTACCATCATAGGCAATAGGATAGGCGATAAGTTACACGAAACATTGGTATCTTCCAGCGAGATGGAACACACAATGGATGCAGCAGACAAATATATTATCTATCCTTATGAACCCAAGTGGGAATATCACAATCCTAAAGGAGTAAAGTGTAGTGGAAGAAACGCTTATACGTCAGATAGTAACAACTGGTTTCTTACCGTCTCGGAAATCAAAGAGAAATTTCAAAAAATCATCTAAGTTAATCTCTTGTGGAGTCCAGACGTTATCCAAGATGCCTTCAAGGTTTGTAGATGGTGTTTACCCTATCTACCTTGAAGCAGCAAAGGGTTGTTATGTGGCAGATGAAGAAGGTAATATGTTCATTGATTATCCACTTGGATTGGGAGTCATCCTGTTAGGTTATAATTATCCTTCTGTAACCAATTCAGTCATACAACGAATGGTGGTGGGAACAATTTTTACCCTGCCTTCCTATCAGGAAACCTACTTGGCTAAGAAGTTAAAGAAGATAATTCCCTGTTGTGAGATGGTGAGGTTTCTAAAGACAGGAAGTGAGGCAACAAGTGCAGCGATAAAGATTGCCCGTTCTTATACAAGTAGGGAGCATATAGCTTACTGTGGTTATCACGGATGGCACGATTGGTACACAGTCAATACTCCCAAGAATAAGGGAATACCTAAATGCTATGCAAAATTGACACACAGATTCGATTTCAATGATATTCAGTCTTTATCAGATATTATAAAGAAGCATAAATTAGCAGCAGTAATTTTAGAACCTTGTATTTTTGAAGAACCTAAAGATAATTTTTTAAAGAAAGTCATAAATTTGGCACATAAGAATGGTGCTTTAGTTATCTTTGATGAAATAGTTACTGGTTTCAGATTCCCTGGATTATCAGCCCAGAAGTTCTTTAAAGTTAAACCTGACTTGGCTACATTCGGCAAGGCTATGGGGAATGGTTTTCCGATTTCCTGTGTGTGTGGCAGGAAGGAGATAATGAAGGAACTGGAAGGTGATTGTTTTGTTTCTTCAACCTTTGGTGGTGATTTGGTAGGAATTAATGCAACATTGGCTACATTGGGAGTTTTGGAAACTAATGATGTGATAGGGCATATCTGGTTTTTAGGTCAATATTTGAAGGATGGCTATAACGAGATAGCAAAAAGTCTTGGCATAGAAACTTCCTGTATAGGTTATCCAAATAGGACTATGCACCTGTTTCCCACACCAGAGCATAAGAGTTTATTCTGGCAGGAGTGTATAAAAAGAGGAGTGTTATTCGGCTATGCACAGTTTATCAGTTATTCCCATACACAACAAGAGATAGATTACACGTTAGAGGTAGTTAAGAAGGCATTGACGATTGTAAAGGATAATTGGAGTAATCCCAAAAAGGCATTAAAAGGAAAGTCTGCGGAGGAAGTATTTAGGCTTATAAAAAGATGAAAGTATTAATAACAGGCGGTTGTGGATTTATAGGACATCATTTGATAGAGCATATCATAAAAAATACAGATTGGCATATTGTAGTATGGGATAAATTGACTTATGCAGCAAGCGGTTTTGACAGATTAAGGGATATTGATTGTTTTGATAATAAGAGAATAAAGATATTTACTATTGATTTTACTTCACCAATTAGTGAAGGGGTCAAAAAAGAGGTCGGAGACCTTGATTATATACTACATATTGGGGCTGAGACCCACGTAGACCGCAGTATAGAGTGTCCGATGCCATTTATTATGGCTAATGTGGTTGGAACGGCTCATATGCTCGATTATGCACGAAATCAGCCTTCTTTAAGAAGGTTTGTGTATTTTTCAACTGATGAAGTATTTGGAGCAGCACCTAAGGGAGTATTTTTCAAGGAATGGGATAGATATAACAGTTGTAATCCTTACGCAGCTACAAAAGCAGGAGGGGAGGAATTATGTCTAGCTTACAGCAACACTTACTCGGTGCCTATCTTTATAACCCACACGATGAACGCATTTGGGGAAAGACAAAATCAGGAAAAGTTCATCCCCTTGACTATACGAAAGGTATTATTGGGAGAAACAGTAATTATTCATTCAGACTCTACAAAGACCATTCCTGGCTCAAGGAGTTATATTCACTGCAGAAACATAGCTTCCGCCCTATTATTCTTATTAGAGAAATCAACCTTGAGGGAGAAGTATAACATCGTAGGTGAGAAAGAAGTTAATAATTTGGAGTTGGCAAAGTTTATAGCACAAGTTTTAGGGAAAGAATTGAAATATGAGATGGTTGATTTTCATTCTTCAAGACCAGGACACGACTTGAGATATTCCTTAGATGGAAACAAGTTGAAAAATATGGGATGGCAACATCCAAAGAATTTTGAGGAAAGTTTAACTAAAACTATTGAATGGTATTTAAAGTATAAGAACAAAAGGTGGCTTAGATTATGAATAAAGATTTTTCTACAATTAAATCTAACATTGGGACTATGGTACAGGATACCTCATCCACTATGGCAACCAAGATCGGAGTATGGGTTAACAACAGGTACAGAAATTTTATCTCTCGTTATGAATGGGATGAATTGATTTATAATTTTTCTCTCACTGCTAGTGCTACTGTATCTGCTTATAATTTAGATGAAGATGTGGATAGATTACTATTTATATTGGATGCAACTAATAGTTGTAATATTACTATTAATAATGAACAAGAGTTCTATCAAGAAAACTATGATGTTTTTAATGATACAGGAACACCTGAAAGATGTTTTATCAAAAGAGATGTAGTAAGAAGTCAACCAGCTTCTGCTGAACAGATTACAGTAAAAAGCTCATCTGCTTCCGATACTACACAAACTGTTTTAATAAGAGGGATTTCAAGCAGTGTAGAATTATATGAATCCATATCATTAAGCGGAACAACTGTAGCAACTGCAACTAATTCTTATACCAGATTGTTAGGTATCTCTAAGTCTGCTGCAACAGTAGGTTATCTCACAGTGATGCACAATGATGAAAGCACTGTTTTGTCTTTGATGGCTAAGGAACAGTTGGAATCAAGATATAAACAACTTCATCTTCATCCTATTCCCACAGGAGCAATTGTCTATCATATCAAAGCAAAAAGAAGGATATTACCTTTATCCCAAGACTATGACTATCCAGTTATAGAGGACAGTGCAGACATTCTTGAATATGGTGGGATTGCTGATGGTTATCGTTATAAAAGACAATATGCTAAAGCTCGTGAATATGATTTTTTATATGAGAAAGCAATAAGTGAAAAGATATTCTATAGGGTTGCTCAACCTGGGCAAATAATAATGACAAGCCCTAGTGCTTTAAATAGAGATGATGGAATATTGTAAGGAGATAATATGGCTTTGAATGTTTTACCTCCAATGAAAAGTATTAAAGATGATGTTCCTTTGACTGTCACAAGAAAGGATAAATCTGGTGGTGCTAATACTCGTATGCATGCCTCACACATAGGAGAAAACCAAGCAACTGTTTTATTGAATGTTGACATCGGTACGGCAGGACAGAGGAAGAAACGACCAGGATTAACCTTAGACCAAGATTTAGGAAACAATGCAGGTATAGGTCTATTTGGCTATGAACCTGATGGCGGTACTAATGAATTGCTTGCTATGGAGGGGACAACCCTAAGATATTCCACGGTTACTGCAACTGGTGGATGGGCTTCTGCAGATAATGGGTTTACCACTAATCTATCTACTTATTTTATTAAAGTCTGGAAATCAGGTGGAGATGGTGATGTGGTGATGATACAGAATGGAACTGATAATGCCCACGAAATGTTATCAGACCATACCGTAACTGACTTGACAAATGACAATGATGACCCTCCCAAATCTATTGCTAATCTATTCTTTAGAGGTAGATGGTGGGTATTGTGGGATAACCAATTAGCTTTTTCTTCCGCTTATCCAACTGCCTATGCGGGTGCTTTTGACAGAACTACTGATGTCTTTAAAATCCCCTGTGGAACAGAGAAGGGCTTAGTTGGGATAAGGGATACAGGAATTGTTTGTTTTGGTGCTGATGAAGTTTGGGGTATTAACCCTTCAGTAACGCCAGCAGCCACAGATAAAGCAGAGAAATTATTAGAGGTAGGTTGTGTTGCACCCAAAACAATAATTCAAGTAGGAGATGATGTTTGGTTTTTAGCTGAAGATGGATTAAGAGGGTTGTTTAGAACCATTCAGGATAAATTACAATTAGGTTCAGATTTTCCTTTAAGTTATTTGTTAAAAGATGAATTTGAAAGCATAAGCTGGGCTTATATTGATAAAGCCTGTGCGGTTTATTTTGATAATAAAGTATTTTTATCCTTACCCGTTGATGCTTCTACCTATAACAATGAAGTATGGATTTTTTATCCTTCAATAAAGATTTCTTTGCCTAATGGGGGGACTGTTCCTGCTGTGATAGTTATTAGTGGTTGGAATGTTTCAGGTTGGGCTAAAATCAAAGTTTCAAACCAGGAAAAACTTTATGCCATAGATAGTAATGATGGGAAAGTCTATAGAGCTTGGTATGGATATGATGATAACGGCACTGCTATTAATTATCAGGAAGAAGGCAGAGAAGAAGATATGGGACAACCTTTTCTTTATAAGAATGGTGGTGAAGTGGAGGTTAAAGCTCAATCTTCTGGTGATTATGATTTGACAGTTTCTGCAAGCGTTGATGGGGGAAGCTATACAACTTTAGGAACATTCAATATTTCTGCTGGTGCTCCTACATTACCTGCTACATTACCTTTCACTCTGGCAGGAACGAGAGCATTATCAAAGAAATTTCATTTAAA
>LSSJ01000027.1 GCA_001595785.1 Euryarchaeota archaeon SM23-78 | reverse complement strand
AAACAAGCACCAGAGACACAAGAACCTACACTTTCTACATCGCCACTACCAGCAGGACTACTCCAAACTAAAGCCCCTGGGTCATCATCCCACATTAAATATTTATCAGCATTGGGGTCGGCAGGAAATATCGTATCAGCCCCACTAACTGCATGTTCGGAGGCGTGAGCTTCTTCCTCAAGGTCTGCGGTTACATCAGTTCCTGCGTGTGGGGTCTTGGCAGAAGTTGCTCCACCTGTGATATATACGAAACCATTGTAACCTGATACATCCGCTTCCAATCCGCCGATTTCATGCTCTAAATCTGTAGCTGCCGTTGCATTGAGAATGGCGATAATCTCGGCAGAGGTGTCTACGGTGGGATCAGATTCATTTGCACCCGTGAGGCCATCTACATAGGCTTTAATGCTTTGCTGGGTAGCCAGCATCGTCGCCGAATTGGAAGCAAAGTTGTCCTCATCTTTACAATCGCTGATATTGGCAGTTGTAGGAAAGTCTATGTTCTTACTATTGAGGTCTAAATCCCCACCAAGTTGGGGAGTGGTATCTTCCACAACATTAGCAAGTCCGCCGCCAGTAGTGCCAGGTACATAATAGTCAAACTTCCCCGTATAAGGGTTTAACATCCATTCACTATAAACAGGATTTATTAATCCTATAAATAATAATCCAGTTAATAATAGTTTCTTAATCATTTATCCTCACTTATAAGTGGTTAGGGCACGGTCATCCCACGAATCATAACTAATCTGCCTCAATGTAGCCCTTCCACTAGCATCATAGGTATATTTCTGCAACAACCATCCACTTGCACTTATTCCCAGCCCACTATCAGCGTATCCTAGATAAAGGGCATTATATCCACTATATTCAACTCTCATCTGCATATTAGAAGGAATCTCTACATATCTAACTGCCCATACTTTAGGGTCAAAGACTCTAGCTTCAACCTCACTTGCTCTGCCTTCTCCAGCAGGAGTATATGGATTAGTGATGCTACTCATTTCTTACCTTCCTTTTTAAATCGTCTTAATTCCTCTCTGGTTAATTGATAGTATTTGAGAGCCTCATTAGCTTTTTTTCTTAACTGAAGATACTTCCATATTCTATTGACTTTAGTTTCCCCCACAGGTATGATTCCTAATTGGGTAATGAGACTTACTAATAGTTCTGGAGGTTTTCCCTTTTCCTTCAATGTGTCGTAGATATACTTTACTTGATTCTGAATATCAGGATCATCTCCATCTCTACCTGTAACATCCAACAATCCATATAAAGACCTGTAAGCCTCTGATGGTAAAAAGATAGATGGGGCTTTCATTTCTGGTATATGTTTAGCGGTTAATATTTCTTTTGCTCCAAAAATCATACCTTCTGACATATTAATTACTCCTTAATTAAGCCTATTAGGTGCATTTGCCATACTATATACGGGGGGTGTTACTTTTACCCCTAAAAACATCAATAAAATCAATAGGTTTTTAAGCCAAAAATTGACCTTTAGAGGCATATAGCCACTTGTTGTCCAGATAGCCTCCAAAACCCTTTACAACCTTTAATTTCTCCAATGTTGATTTATGGATTGTCCAGTCTCCTTTCCTACAGCTTTTACATCCATAGATGGTTCTATCATTAGTATTTGGTTTAGATGTAGATTTGCCTGTCGGAGAATAGGTAGTAGCACAAATGCAACATTGAATTATGGATTTGTTTATTCTCATTTTACCCCCTTGACAAATTGGTTAAATATGGTATAAATAGGTGTTATGAATATAGGTATAATTTTGTTAATAATAACTCTTGCTGTGGTAACAGCTTTACAACACCATTTCAAATAATTATTCACCCCATTCTCCTCTATATTCATCGCCACCAGTAATTTCTATATTTCTAACCATATCTCTTACGAGCTTATATATAATGCCATATCTTATAGCATAACCTATGCTATTCCACCCAAAATTAGTAAGTTTCTGTGCATTAACGGTTTGTTTGACAAAATCAAAAGTATCTTTAGGTAGAATCATTTTAAGAGCTTTTGCTCTTTCTGTATTGTTAATCATAGTTTTTAATCCCTGTACAGTCCTACCATACTGCATATAATTTTCTACTGCATTGGAGTAATCAGACATCTTGCCATAAGTAGCATCTACATATTTCATCTGGGGAAAAGCACCGTGTTTTGCTTTTTGAATGGAATCAATAAATCCTTTAACTTCACCAACGGAAGGTCTAACTTTAAAACCAGCAAGTTGATTTTCTGATATGGTATTTTTTAACTGATTTACTAAATCTTGTGTTTCTTGTAAAGTAAGTTGTTTCTTTTCTAAAGCCTGTCGTAAACGAGGAGAAGCAGTTTTTAATGTTTTAAATTTAGCCTTATCTCCTATTCCTTTTTCAAATTCTTTTAAGGGTTTAGATAAGTTTACTTTTTTATCAGGTTTTGCTGATTGATATTGAACAAGTTTTTTGGAAAACCATCTTGTTAATTTATCTTTAAATCCCCAAAAACCAGTCCTTACCTGTTCGCCTGTTTTAAGTAATGCTGAATCTCTTAAGAGGTTAGTAAAATGTCCAACTAATCCACTTACTCCACCAGCAACCCCACCAAAAGCTGCTGCTACCCCACCCCTTCCTAAACGAGCTTTCCAGTTTTCAAAAGCCTCTCCTGGGGGAGTTGTCAATCCAGCAGCACCACCTAATTGAGTTGCTCCCTTTAATGCCCCTAATCCAATTCTACTTGCTAGAGTAGCACCTGCAGGAATACCTCCTGCTACTGCACCAGCAATCTTCATTGGTACACCACGAATAAAACCACCTACATTAGCAGCTATATTAGTTAACCCCGTAATATCCTTTGTCCCAAAAGGAGTAGCTGCTTGAATCTGTGCTTGGGGAGGAACATAACCCATTTTTCTTAAAGCAACTTCAGGTAATCCACCTAGTACCATATTGCCATATTTCCATAAAGGAGAAGAAAGTTGTTGACCTGTAGATACTAAACCAGCAGCCATAGGAGAATAACCCTTTTTAACAAGTTCTTCAGGAGTGCTTATTTTCCAAGCCTCTTTTTTAGATACTTCCTTTTCTCTAATAGTAAATACTTCGCCAGTTTCTTTATCTCTAATCTTAAAAGTAGCCATTCTTACCTCACTATTTCATATTTGTTAGGGTCTAAATTAAGTTTCTTTAAAATAGTAGTGTCGTCTGTTTTAGTAGAACTTACACCAGGTAAAATTGTTGCTGCTTGTTGTGATGTAAGAACACCAGCTTTAATGAATATTGTTTTGATATTTTCATAAGCGATTGTTCTAAATTCATCTCGTAATCTAGAAGCCTCATCTCTTTCTACTACAAATTTTCCTTCTTTAGTTCTACCTGCTGCTAACGCTTCGGTAAAAGCTGCTGTCATTGATTCTGCTACTTGTGATACATCTTCATAGGGATTGCCTGTTAAATCTGGTAAAGTCATTTTAAGTAAATTAACTAACCTTTCACTTCTACCAGGCATTAACATTCTCATCATAGCAATCGCTGTTTCATTCAAATTACCTTTAAATGATTTTATAAATTCGTTATATCCTAACTTGCCTAAACCTTTTTGATACAATCCAAATACTCTACCACCAATTCCTCTTTCAGGTTTTAATGGAAGTCCTAAGCCTTTTGCTGTTTCCATTGATTTTTTATAAGCTCTTGCTAATAAATCGGTAGATTGTTCAAGTTTTAATTGAACCCTTCTAAAATCCCTTTCTTTTTTCTCTGCTTCTTTTAATTCTTGTGCAGATACTTGACTTTCAGCAGAGATTTTACCTTCTAAACCTTTTTGGTATAATTCTTGTTCCATTTTAGATTCAGGAAGTTGTCCAACCTTAGCTCGTAAATATTCATCAAAACCAGTTATGCCAAATCTAGTTTGAGGAAATCCACTTAAATCTGCAGGAGGTATAGGCGTTGGGGTTGGAACAGAAGGTGGAGTTGACGTTGGGGGTTGCATTCCCGTATTACCTATTGCAATCATTTGTCCTGTAGTGGGATTAATAGTAAATAAAGGCATACCACCACCATACATTTTATTAGCTTTCCATTTCTCAAATTCCAACTGTGCCTGTCTCTGTCCCCATTGAGTATCTCCCAAAAAAGGAGCAGCAAAGCCACTCAACCCTAATCCTATCCTTTGCCAGATATTTAGTTTGTCATTATTATTTGCCATTAGAACCACCCCATAAATCCTTTACCACCGCCAGCCATTCCACTCATTAAATTACCTATACCACTCATCCATTGGAATGGACTATATCCTCCACCAGTTTGTGTAGTTGTTCCATAACCACCATAATAACCCAATACATTACTGGGTTGATAACCCTGCATATAATTAGAATAAGCAGGCATAGTTGGTTGTGCTAAAGGTTGTCTACCTGATACACTCAATCCTAAATTTCTGTAGTAATCCTGCCAGTCTTGATTTAATTGAAGCAGACCTCTGGATATATAATCTGCTCCTATCCCTGCACCAACTTGTTCTCCTAACTGTGCTCTTACATTAGACAAATATTGTTCTCTCATCCAGTCAGGTACACCAGCTTGCATGCCTGCCTGTGCCTGTTGAGCTAATTGTTCCTGTAAGGCAGTAGTTTCAGGATACATCCCAGTCATCGCCTGTTGCATCGCTTGTCCCATTGGTAGAGCATATTGCTGTGCCAACTGAACCTGTTGGGCTGCTTCTTGGGGTGCATATTGCATCTGAGTCTCATAAACTTGTGGGAGTGATGAAACCCACTCCCTTATTGCCTCTGCAGAACTCATTGAGGGTTGTGATGACTGAACTATTGTTTCACTTCCGCCCATTACTTAATCCTCCTTTTAAGAAAACGGTCAACAGAATAAATTCTTATATCTCTATCTGGATATTTACTTTCTCTTTTAAAACAGATAAATTTTACACTAGGGTTTTTTGATACTCCTAACGCAACCATCTGTCTTAATGTCAAAGGTTTCCTATAATCCTCTCTGACAACTGCATCTAAAACCAATGCTGTCAATATATCCTCTCCATAAAGATTCCATCTTGCTACTGCCATAATCCCCGTTTTATCCCTAATCACCATTGCTGTACCGTATTCAAGATGTTTTTGTATAATTCCTTTTAATCTTCCTTTATCAATATTGTTGTATACTCCATTGCCTTCTTTAATAATAAAGTTAATAATTTCTTCAACTTCATCCATTAAGCAGTAGCTGAGGCACAAGGAACATAGTAAGTAGTGCCATTAAGATTAAATGAATAATAACTATCACAGGTAAACGGAACTTGTTCAGCACTTGCTGTTGCTGTTAAGGGAGCAGAGTTATAACGCAAGGTTGATGTGATAAGGTCTGTAAAATTACAAGCTGTAGCACTTACTGAGGAAAAATAAGAAGCTGTAGCTGTGGCAGTATTGAAATATCCAGTTAAGAGTCCAAAATTTCCAGCAGTGGCAGTCATTGATACAAATGCTCCACTTGAAGGAGTGGTTGTCCCTATAGCAACAGCGGTAGTTAAGTCAATAGTAGAAGAATCCACTAAGGTATGTAACTTAGTATTCGTTACCTGTTCAGTTGCTCCGAATGTATATCCTTTTGTTACACTTGCCATTATTGTTTCCTTTCAACTCCTTATGACTATAATTTCATCTTCGGTCAATCCAAGAGCTTTCAGCTTGTTTATCGCTGAAAGTTTATCTTGCTCCTTCTTCTGCCTCTCCTGTTCTAATTGCTGAACCTTAGTCTGATTTATGGTAATCCCCTTGCCTTTTTCCCCTTCCCATGCGTCTCTGCTGTCCCGACTCTGGGGCAATTGGGAAGAGTCAATATCATCGTAGGGCAATCCTTCTAATAGCGTCCCCTTTACGGCCTTGTCGAATATTCGTTTAAGCCATTGCTCTTCGGTTTCGCTCGGCTTTCTCGATTTTGGGGCAGGATGGATCACCGCAACTGTTTTATCTGGTCTATAAACTATTCTTACCTTCATTATTGGTCTCCTATAGCTATCATATCCACTATTGAGGCGTCTACGGCACTGTTGTTGGCATCATAAACGGTTACCTGTATGGTGCCATTGGTTTTGGCGAGTATTCTCTCTATATATTGGTCGGTAGCCACTCCTACCGCATAGTCATCATTGGCAAAATCTGTATCCCAGTTTATCGTGTAATCTCCTGTCCCGTTGTCGGTAACAGAATCAACATTATAACTGTCAGCTATCGCAAGCGTTCCCGTGCCGTTGAATTGAACCCAGCCCTTGATTTGCCAATCTGCGGTAGTCTTTCCCGTGCCTCCTTGAGCAATAGATAGTGGTGTAGTCAATCCAGCAAGCGAGGTAATATCCGAATTAGCACCTTTTTGTGCTACACTGGTAAGATTAGCAGCAGGAATCACCCCTGCCCCACTTGGAGTATTTGTTAAACCTGTTAAAGCAGAACCATTCACTTTCCCTGCTGTTGTAATGTCTGCTAATTTAGTATCTACCAATCCCATTGCAGCAGCACAATCAGCATTAACCAATGCACTTATACTGCCTAAATCTACAAGGTTATGTAGCTTAGTATTAGTGATTGTTTCAGTTGCTCCGAATGTTTGTCCACGACTTAAGGTTGCCATTTATATCTCCTTTTGAACTTTTCTTTTGTTTTTTCTTGAAAAATTATTTGTTTGTTTATGACATTCTCTACACAATGTAAGACCATTATTTATATCAAATCTTAATTCTGGATAATTCACAAAGTCCTTAATATGATGTGCTTCAATATAAATATGTTTTTTACCACATTCTTGACACATAAATTTATCTCTTATAAAAATGTTTCTACGCCATTCATAATATTTTTTAGTTCGTCTTAATCTAAGAATGGTATTATCATAACCACCTTTCCAGTTATGATTATTTTCTCCTACACAATATTCATCCAAACATTTTCTACATCTTTTATACCCATAGAAAGATAATTTTTTTCCACAAATAATACAATAAGGTTTTCCACCCTTCCATCGTGGATGATTTTCGCCAGAGAATTGTGGAAACTTTTTTCCTTTATTCCAAGCTTTTTGACCTAAATGAGATAATCTCAAGTTTTCTTTATGTTTTTCTGTTCTTAAATAGATTCCAATAGGCATTTTATTTTTTTTATTTTTCAGATTCTTCTGAAACAAGGTCAGCCAGTGTAATTTCAGCATCTATGAATCTTTTAAATCTATTAATAATATTTCTATCTTTATAGTTATAACTTAGGTCTACATAATCAGTAGTAAAGTCTGGTTTATAAAATTCAGTAAGAGTCATCTCTGTTCCTTTGGGGGTATTAAAATAGAGAGTATAATAATGCTGTCCTTGTTCTGTTTTACCATTCAATATAAAAATCTTTACATCTCTATTGTATCTTTTCTTGTATGCTTTTTCCTTTATCTCATCCCTTACAGGAACTAATTGATTTGCTTTACTCATTTTCATACTCCTCTGGAAAAGTAATAATGCTATCTTCTAATACTATAATGTCATCACCAACATTAGCAGCATTGTGCTGTATTTTGATTTTTATAGTTCTCCATCTACCTAAAGCATTTAAATGAAATTTCTTTGATAATGCTCTCGTTCCTGCCAGAGTGAAAGGTAATGTAGCAGGTAATGTAGGAGCACCAGCAGAAATATTGAATGTTCCTAAAGT